>JAKSHU010000003.1 GCA_024399175.1 archaeon | reverse complement strand
GGTTGAATTGATATATTAGGTTAAGGGTGGGAGATGACTGCAAGTGACCGAAACTGAAGAATTGAGTTCCTTACTCTCCAATAACTTGTAAACCCACTCAAATGTGTAAAGAACCCTTTATTTTAAAAAAATGAATCATTGGATGAGTGTGTGGTCTCATCCAATGTTTGAGAATGATTCAATGTGCCAGACAGTGACTGCTCAGGCTTCTGCCTGATCGAAGAGTCTCTCAAGCATCCAGTCTGCATCAAACTTCTCGATGTCCTTGTATTCCTGACCATTGCAGACAAACGCGATGGGTTTGCCGATGGTCTTGGCAATCGAGAGTGCGGCACCACCTTTTGCATCGGTGTCAATCTTGGTGAGGATGATCGCATCGATTCCGACCGCGTCATCAAAGACCTTGGCCTGTTCGATGGCATCATTGCCTGCAAGTGAGTCACCGACGAATATCTTCAGGTCGGGTTTTGCAACCTTCACAATCTTCTTCATCTCCGCGATGAGGTTGTTGTTGGTCTGCATCCTTCCTGCAGTGTCGATGAGGACCACGTCCTTCATCTTTGAACGGGCATGTTCGATCGCATCATATGCAACAGATGCGGGGTCTGCGTCCTGCACTGATTTGACAATCTTGACGTTGAGCTTCTCAGCGTGAACATTGAGCTGTTCGATCGCTCCGGCCCTGAATGTGTCGCATGCTGCCATCACGACGCTGTATTCCTCGTTCTTGAGTCTGTTAGCAATCTTGGCGATGGCGGTCGTCTTTCCAGTTCCGTTGATTCCGATGAACATGACGATTGTGGGTTTCTTCTGTTCCTTGAGCCAGGCATCAAAGTCGAAGACGTTGATCTGAAGGACATCGCTGACAGCCTCCTTGACTGCGAGTTCGACGACCTCTTCGAGGCTGTACTCCCTGCCGTATTTCTTTCCGGCGAGATTGTTACGAACACCCACGATGATTTCCTGGACGACAGGATATGCAACATCGGATTCGAGAAGTGTGACCTCGAGCTCATCCAGGATGTCATCAAGAGGGTCATCCTTGATCTTCTTGCTGAGGAGGGAGGAGCTGAGCATCTCGGTGGATCTCTTGTTCTTGCCTTTGATGGGCTTTCCCTTCTTTGCAGGTGCGGGCTGAGGGGTGGGTTCCTGCTCAACCTTCACTGGTGTGGGTTCAACAGGTTTTGATTCGACCGGGGCAGGTTCAGAAACCACCGGTTCGATCTCGGTAATCTTGGGTTCTTCAACAGGAACCTCCTCTTTGACAGGAGTTTCCGGGGTTTTTACAGGAGTCTCTTGAACCGGTGCAACTTCAGGCACCGGTTCTTGAGGTTCATCCTTGTAGACTGTCTCTGTGTTAAGGTCGTTGCCTTTCTTGAAAAGGCTCTTCAGTTTGGATTTGAGGGAATCAAACATGGTCTCACTGTTTAGCGAGTTCCTGCTGTCTTCTCATTCCGTACTCATTCTGAACTGCGGCGGTGAGTTCCTCGACGTATTTCTGAATCTCCTGCATGGCTGCAAGAGTCTTCTGAAGTGCCTCGGAGAGTTCCTTGGCATTGTTCTCGAGGGTTTCCATTGCTTCGGGAAGGTCCTTCTCAACGGATAGCTTGTTTCCCACGCCTATGACGGCCTTCTTCTTCTCAGAGACCTTGACGGTGATGAAACATGAGGCTCCGACGGGTACGAGGATCTCGTCTCCCTCCTTGGCATCGATCAATGCCTGGATGGTCCTGCTAGCTCTGTTGTTTTCATCTCTAGTGGACTGCAAGATCCTTGCCTGGCGGTTCACACTCTCGAGTTGCTGGTTGTAGCTCTCGAGAGCCTGCATCGCCTGACGGAGTTCCTCATCGTTCATTTCATGCACCGATCTGGTATTTGACGAGCTGGCTCTCAACTTTGTCAGCAGGGATCTCTTCGACCTTGGTGATGTTAATCTGCCATCTCTTCATCTTGTGCCTGGATCCGATGGTGGAAAGGGCTTTCTCTTTGACTGCTGCCTCATCCTCTGCAGCCATCTCGATGGCGAAAGGCTGGGTTTTTCTGGGGTCCGCAAAGGTACCGGTTACAAGGAATGCTTTCATAGTTATCCTAGCCCGCCTATCCTTATTTTATTTATAAACATTAGGGTGAAAAGGAGAGTGATTTCTCTCAGAACAGCTTTTGCTTCTGTTCCGAGTTCCATCCATAGCTGGCATATTTCCTGCCAATGAGGAGTGGGGCGGCGAACTCTGGAACTTCGGTCTCACCCTTGAGGCTCATGTGCTCTCCGAGCATGTACAGGTCCATGTCTTTGCGCATCGGCACCTTAACGGGGTCGGATGAGTACACCTCTGGCACTGCGTATTGCAGAGGATCGTAGTCGGTGAGCTGGTCACGGGTTATCGGGGTGACCCTCAATCCTGTCTTTCCATGCAATGACCCAGGAAGACGGATCAACCTCTTGATGTCGGGTGTGACGGGTTTGTCGACCTCACTTGAAAGTGTGGGTGCGACATCCTTCAGTGCCTTCATCAATATGTCCTGTTCAGCTGCCGTGAGCTCCATCATGGAGTTCGTGGAGAACAGTTTCGTCTCCGATTGTCTGAGATGGTTCTTCAGATTCTCGAGATTCTGGACGCTGGTCTTGATGGAGGGATAGATCGCTTTGATTTTCTTGGGATCTTCCTCGATGATGTTCTTGCATATCAGCTTGAGACATTCCCTCATCTTCAGTTTCCAGCCACCGGATTCCTCGCTGGGTATGAGTCTGAACGTCTTCACGGATGAACGTGTCAGTCCGTTTCCGATGCTGTTCGCACCTATCGCGGTGGTGTGATTCGGAAAGACCCAGTCAAGATCGAGGCCCATGCATGAGACGTAGTCCACCAGTTCTCTCCTCTCATTGGTGCCCAGTGTGTAGATGTCATTGGTACGGATGTGGGCGTGGTACCCCCTTCCTCCCGAGAAACATATGTTGACCTGTTTCTCGGAGAAACCGAGGTCGGAATAGAGGAAGTCATCCACCAGGGAGATCATCTCCTTGCGGATCTGGACCATCATCTCCGAATAGGTCATCTCCTCGGCACCGGCAAGGTGGTCGGCATCTAGGTCGAAGATGAGCTCGGCCCCCATCCATTCCTTGTCCTCCATGAGGGGCATCGATGGATGGCGATAGTAGGCAGTGGAGTAATAACTGTGTGCTGGCACTTTGGAGAACATGTATGTCTTCAGTTCATCCGGATTGGCGAACGCTATGTGTCTCTGCATCGTCTTTCCGAATGGGATGAATCCATACTCCTTCTTCGTGAAACGGTCGGGCATCTCCGGGGTGAAGGAACGGTAGTACCTCCTGAACAGTTTGAAAAGGAAACGGTTGTTGGGATCCAGCTCCGATTCTCCGAAGGGTCTTTGATGCTGAAACGTGCCCGGTTGTTCCATCATCCTCACCAACTGCATACGATTTAATAAATTGTTCTCGGTTATGCATTATGCAACCGCTCCCCATCTATGACAACCACATCCACATGAGCCCCAACGGTCGCAATGTGGATGCACTGAAAGATTATCAGAGGGAAGGGGGCACCGCCCTGACACTGGTGACACTTCCCTATCCCGAGGTCAGGATAGGTTCCGGATCCGACTTCTCCAGATCATATGAGGTGACCTTCGATCTGGCTGAGAAGGCCCGCGATGCCACGGATCTCGAGATAAATGTGGCGGTCGGCCCATATCCTGTCTTGCTGATTTCCCTTGCCGAACAGTTTGGACTCGAGAAGGCCGAGGAGATGATGATGCAGGGGATGGAGGATGCAGGTCATGCCGTGGAGGAGGGAAGGGCCGTGGCCATCGGTGAGATCGGGCGCCCCCACTTCGACTGTTCCCCGGAGATCTGGGATTCATCCAACAGGATACTTCAGAGAGGCATGGAGATCGCCAAGGAGAACAATGTTCCAGTCATTATCCATTGTGAGTCGGGTTCCACCGAGACCAACCGCAGTCTCTCTGAGATTGCCCGCAAGGCCGGACTTGATCCATCACTGGTCATCAAGCATTCCTCCCCTCCTTTCGTAACAGATGATGAGACCTATGGGGTCATGCCTTCCATGCCTGCGTCCAAGAGCAACATCAAGGAGGCACTGGGAAAGGGTTCGAGAAGATTCATGCTGGAGACGGATTACATCGATGATCCTTCAAAACCGACTGCCATAATGTCTGTGACCACCGTTCCCAACAAGGTGAAATGGATGTTGGCATCCGGAAATGCTGATGAGGAACTGATCTGTCACATATGCAGAGACATCCCCGATTTCTATTACAAACGCTAATATTCCAGAAGGGGGATTTGCATTCATGGATAAAGCAAAGGTCACTGTCCTCTATGACGAAGGTGCCATGGTTGGCACGACGTTCATCGGCGGACAGGGATTCTCAATGATGATCGAGGTGGATGGGGAGAGGACCCTGTTCGGAGCAGGTCGCAGAACCCGCTATCTCTCGAACAACCTATACCTCGCCGAGGTCGATGTTGACAGCATCACCAGGGTCGTGGTGTCCCACGGGCATCCGGACCACTGGGCGGCATTGCCTGCGGTGTTGCATGACAGGGCTGAGAAGATCGATCTCCTGGCACCTGTCACGGCCTGGGGTCAGAAGAAGTTCCTGGGAGCCACCGGAATGACCTTCTCCGAGGACAACATGGAGAAGATCAACAGGATTGATGTGGGAGACTGGGTCCAGCTCAGCAAGCATCTCTTTGTCACCGCCCCCATCCGTTTCCACGATGGTGGAGGGGAGGAGGTGTTCATGGTTATCGATTCCAAGAACGGTCCCGTGCTGATTTCCGGATGCTGCCACTGCGGAGTCGACAATGTGTTCGAGGCCGTCAAGGAGAGGTTCGGATCATATCCAGTCGCTCTTCTCGGAGGACTCCACATAAAGAAGAAGCAGGACAAGCTGGCAGATCTGTATGCCGAATATCTCCAGAAGGCCGGCTGCAGGACACTGTATCTCAACCACTGCACGGGTCTTGCGGGAATCGGACGTCTCAGGGTTACCCTGGGACTCAACGGTGTCAACGACTTCTATGTGGGACAGTCGATGTCCTTCAATGTTCTTTGAAAGGAGGGAGGTGTGATATGAGATTCATGTGGCAAATGAGGACCGCGCTGTCGTTCGTGCTGATGACCCTGTTCCTGATGCTGATCGGATTCGTTGTCGGATTCATCTTCGGATATGGATATCTGGGACTCACCATCATGCTGGCGATTTCCGTCCTGTTCAGTTTCTATTCCTACTGGTTCTCCAAGTCGAGTGCACTCAGGGCCAACAAGGTCCATCTGGTGGATGAGCACGAGGAACCTCGCCTCTACAACACCGTCAAGAGGGTTGCAGAGAAGGCAGGCCTGCCCATGCCCGAGGTGGGTGTGAGCGAGTTCCCCATGCCGAACGCCTTTGCAACCGGCAGGAACCCCAGCAATGCCGCCGTGGTCGCCACCCGTGGTCTGCTCAACCTCCTCAATGATGACGAGCTCGAGGGAGTAATCGGACATGAGATGTCCCACGTCAAGAACAGGGACATTCTCGTGATGTCCGTCGCTTCAACCATCGTGTCCGTGATGACCTATGCGTCTAGGATGATGTACTACTCCATCCTCTTCGGTTCGAACAGGAGGGACGAGAACTACGGCGTGCTTCTCGCGATCGGAATCGCCAGCATGATCTTCGTTCCCATTGCGGGCCTCATCATGCAGATGGCGGTCTCCCGCAACAGGGAGTATCTCGCGGACGAGACCGGTGCCAGGATCACCGGAAAGCCTCTGGCCCTGGCGAACGCGTTGAGGCGTCTGGAGAGCGGATGCGCCTCTCCTCACAACACTTACCATGACACCGCGCGTGCCGACATGTGGATAAGCGATCCTGTGAGGAAGAAGTCCTTCTTCAAGAGTGTCTTCAGCACTCACCCTTCCACGGATGAGCGCATAAGGCGTCTCGAGATCCTCGCTCAGAAGATGAAGGCCGATGAAGTGCCAGAATACACTCCTGACGAGGATTCCTCAAGAACAAAACTGAATTTCCAGTGACGGTGGTTCGCCGTCACTGGAGAGAACCGGTCGGATTCACTTGACCGGTTCCCACTTGCATATCTCGTTGACCTTGGAGAGTGTGGATCCCCTTCTGATCTCCGCACGTGTGCGGGTCTCGTGCTCATGGACATCCAGTGCCCTGTTGGCGACTTCCACAGCCTCCTCCTTGGGGATGACGATGAGTCCGCTCTCGTCACCGATTATCCAGTCGCCGGTGCGTACCTTCTGGCCACCGATGGTGATTTCGATGCCGATTCCGCCATATCCCTTGGCTTCTCCGGCACAGGGCACCGCGGACCTTGCGAACGCGGGGAAGTCCAGATCCTGGATGTCATCTATGTCCCTGATGGCACCATCAATGACCA
This sequence comes from archaeon, assembly GCA_024399175.1. Lineage (GTDB taxonomy): Archaea > Thermoplasmatota > Thermoplasmata > Methanomassiliicoccales > Methanomethylophilaceae > Methanomethylophilus. The sequence goes on along the minus strand of JAKSHU010000003.1, from coordinate 20,167 downwards.
CTCCTCTGACACCCATGTTCATTGCGGAATTGGATGCGAGTTCTCCCCATACTGCCATGGGTGCTCCTCCGACATCGATGACTATGACGTCTCCGGGTTTGGCGAGGTCTATCGCCTCCACAGGTTTGGCCCAGTCTCCGTTGCAGGTCTGGACGGTGAGTGCCTTTCCGATAAGTTTCGCCCCGTGCTTGATGTACGGGTGAAGTCCGAACACGATGCCCTTCTTGTGATAGGCATCCGAGAGGTTGCAGGTGGAGACCTTGGCGAATGCCTCGAACAGGGTGTCTTCGGAGTATTTCTTGGCGACGACATCCTCGATTTTCGCACCCCTCATGGCCTCCTTGAGGTTGTTGGTGGCGGCCCTGATGTCGTCGGTCTTGGTGATTCCTCCGCCGACGATGACATCATATGCTCCTGCCTCGACGTACTCTCTCGCGGTTGCGGCGGTGATTCCTCCGGCTACGGCCACGGGCGTGGAGACCTCGGACACGATTCTCTTCAGGATGTCGACGGGAGCATCCTCTCCCCTCATCTGGGAGTCGATTCCCATGTGGAGGCAGATGTATCCGACACCGAGCTTCTCGACCTCCTTGGCACGGGCGACCTTGTCTGAAACATTGATCATGTCAACCATGACCTCCGCTCCGTACTTCCTTCCGGACTGCACAGCCTCGGATATCGTGGCATCATCCGCAAGTCCCAGGACCGTGACGATGTCTGCGCCGGCCTTGGCCATTATCTCGACCTCGAATGCTCCCGTGTCCATGGTCTTGGTGTCTGCTATGACCTTGTGTCCGGGGAATAGCTTCTTGATCGTGCGAACTGCCTCGGATCCCTCGCTCTTGATCAGAGGGGTGCCCACCTCGACCCAGTCGGCACCTCCTTCCACGGCCTCCTGGGCGATTCCGATGCTGCGTTTGAGTTGCATCATGTCGAGTGCAACCTGTAAAACCGGCTCCATGTTCGTAGGATTGGATTGGTAGTATATGAACGTTCAAACCGTGATTCTGGGTATCCCAGTCAGCCCGTGTTTGAAAAAATCGGTTCCAAGAAGAGGGGGAGGGAGTAATCCCTCTTCCTTATTCGACAGAACCAAAAAATCCTGCTCAGCTCGCCCGTCAATCATCAATGATCAGCTTCGAAATAACGATCATCATCGCAGTGTTCTCCCCATCGTCCATCTTCCATAAAATTGTGTGGGGACGATGTTTTTATTTATGGTATTATTAGGATGAACTATGGCCATCATCAAGAAAAACAAGAATGTGAAAAAGATCCGCATTCTTTTCGTCGACAGTCTCAACAATCTTTCATCCCAGCTCGCTGAGTACTACGCCAACCAGCATTACGGCGACATGTACGAGGTCTACAGTGCGGGACCCAAGAAGGACATCATCGACTGCGACCTTCTCTCTGTGATGTATCAGCGTGGGGAGGACCTGAGGAGTATGGTCTCCAAGGATTTCCAGGACACCAAGCGTCTTCCTGAGGATGCGGAATACGATCTCATCGTCTGGACCGAGAAGGAGGTCTTCGACGAGCTTCACACGCAGTCCCCCTGGGCCGGAAAGCAGATCCTCGCCGACATGGGAAGGCGTTCCGAGTTCGAGGCATCCGATGATGTGGACCTTGCACGCTGCCTCTCGGAGATGGCGGACCGCGTCGAGGCCTGGATCAAGGAGAACCTCGCAGACCCCGAGAAGCTCAGGACCCTGGTATCCGCATGATCCCCATCCTCGTTTACGACAAGGACCAGTGTGATCCCAAGAAGTGCACCTCCAAACGCATGGAGAAGTTCGGTCTCGCGAAGGAGGTTCCACTCAACAGGATCCCCCCGGGATGCATAGTGCTGACTCCGTTCGCCAAGGAGACCCTCAGTCCCGCCGATCTGAAATATGCCCACAGGGGCATCGTCGTGCTCGACCTCACCTGGACCCACATAGACGAGATCCCCCACATAAAGGGGGAGAAGGCCAGGAAGCTCCCCTATTTCGTCGCCGCGAACCCGATCAACTGGGGAAAACCCTGGAAGCTCATGAGCGCGGAGGCTGTTCTGGCGACTCTGCTTGTCCTTGGCCAGGACGAACAGGCTGAACTGTTCATGCCACGTTTCAACTGGGCTCCCGAGTTCGTCAGGATCAACGGTGCATTCCTGGAGAGATACCGTTCCGCCAAGGATGGCATGGACATCGAGAGGATCCAGGAGGAGTATTTCGAATCCCTCAGACGTCCTGGAGAGGTGGACAGGGCCGAGGACCCGGACGGAGACTGATTCTCCAAGTTTTATATCGACGATATGCATGGTTGTGTTTTGTTATGTCCGATGAACTTTTACCGATGATTTGGGAGGCGTTCGGTGATGATCGCATCACCACCGCGGAGGCCGCCTCCAGGCTGGAGGAGGCATTCAAGTACAAGTGCCCCGACGATCTCGCGAAGACCCTCAGCAAATACCGCAAGGAGGGATTGGTGAAAGGAAAGATCTCCTTCGAGGACGGAGGTTGGATCTGGTGGGTGGACGATGAATGCCGTTCAAAGGGCAAGGTGTGAAGATGGTTGCATTCGAGGAGAACGAGATAATCGAGGCCTGGGAGGAGATATTCCGCAAGAAGGAGTACCGTTATCTGATCCAGGAGATCGCGGACAGCTACCCTGACAAGAGGAGTGTCTTCGTGAATTACGTGGACATGGACCTCTACAACACGGACTTCGCGATGTACGTGCTGGAGGAACCGGACATATGCATCCCCTTCGGAATAAGGGTCATACAGGGACTCATGCCGGCCAACTGGGATACCAAGAACCGCATCAACCTGAGGATCCAGGGACTTCCACGCGATTCCAAGGTCGACATCCGCAAGCTCAGGGAGACCCATCTCGGAAAGCTAGTCGCGATCGAGGGTCTGGCCAAGAAGGTCTCCTCCGTGAAGCCCCGTATGACCTACGCGCGTTTCACCTGCTCCCGTTGCGGAGCGGAGGTCTGGGAGCCGCAGTCCGGCATGTACATGCGCGAGCCGTTGATGTGCCCCAACCCCAACGGAACCTGCAACAAGCAGATCAACCGCTTCATCCTGGACAACAAGAGATGTCGCTTCATCGACACCCAGAAGATCGAGATCCAGGAGAGTCCCGAGGGACTTCGTGGAGGTGCCCAGCCCGAGAGGATCTCCGGATTCGTCGAGGATGATATCTCCGGAATGCTCACTCCCGGAAACAGGATCACCCTGAACGGTATCGTCAGGCCTGTCGAGAAGCAGGAACGCGACAAGTCCACCCTGTTCGACATCTACCTCGACGTGCTGTCCGTGGAGTTTGAGCAGCACGAGTATGACGAGATCGTCATCACCGCCGAGGATGAGGAGAAGATCCTCTTCGAATCAAAGCAGCCCCACCTCTACGAGAACATAGTGGCATCCATCGCCCCCACCATCTACGGTATGACTGAGGTCAAACGTGCAATCGCCCTCCAGCTGTTCGGAGGCAGCCACATCGTGCTCGATGACGGAACCTCCATCAGGGGTGACACCCACATCCTGCTCATGGGTGACCCTGGAGTCGCCAAGTCCCAGATTCTTCGTTACATGAGCGGTCTTGCGCCCAGGGGAATATTTGCCTCCGGTAAGTCCGCCTCCGCGGCAGGTCTGACCGCGGCCGCAGTCAAGGATGACTTCGGTGGAGAGGGTTTCACCCTGGAGGCGGGTGCGCTTGTTCTCGCCGATAAGGGACTAGCATGCATCGATGAGTTGGACAAGATGACCGATCAGGACAGGTCCTCTCTCCACGAGGCCATGGAGTCCCAGAAGATCTCCGTCGCCAAGGCAGGAATCACCGCCACGCTCCAGTGCAGGTGTTCCATGCTTGCGGCCGCGAACCCCAAGGCCGGAAGGTTCAATCTCGAGGGAGAGAGCATTGCGGACCAGATCAACCTGCCTCCCGCACTGATGTCCCGTTTCGACCTGATCTTCGTCCTCACCGACGAACCCAACGAGAACCAGGACCGCAACATCACCCGTTTCATCCTCAACGTGCACAGGCGCGGACAGGTGCTCAACATCCATGAGGATGACGAGGCGGCCACCAAGATCGACGTGCAGAAGATCCGTGACACGACCGAGAACATCAAACCCTACTATTCACAGGAGTTCCTGCGCAAGTACGTCGCATACTCCAAGCGCTTCGTGCCCATCCTGACCGAGAAGGCGACCAAGCTGATTGAGGACTCCTACATGACCATCAGGATGTCCGGAGGGGACAGTCACTCGATCCCCATCACCGCAAGGCAGCTCGAGGCGTACATCCGTCTCTCCGAGGCCTCGGCTAAGATGAGGTTGAGTCCCTATGTCGAGGAGGAGGATGCCAAACGTGCAATCCAGCTCGTCGAGTACTATCTGAAGAAGATCGCCGGTGGAGAGGGCGGAATGGATGTAGACAGGTTCATGTCCTCCTCCAGCAACAGTCAGCGCAAGAAACAGGCGGTTCTGAAGGGATTCATCGAATCGCAGGGCAAGGACGGTGCCGCTCTCCAGATGATCCTGGATGAGATGGTCTCCAACGAGGGATTCACCGAGGGAGAGACGAGGGAACTGCTCCGCAAGATGGAGGGCCAGGGAATCCTCTACAGTCCATCCCCGGACATGTACAAGGTGGTATGATGGCAGACAAGTATTATTTCAAAGTGCACAAACACCCTTCCGAGATGGTCATCGCCATTTGTGACGAGGAACTCCTCGGACAGACCTTCCAGGGAGAGAAGATGAAACTGACAGTCTCCGAGGGTTTCTACGGCGGGGTTCTCGCCGATGAGGACTTTGTTCTGACGAACATCCGGTCCTTCACGATCCTCAACGTGGTGGGGGACCGCATCGTGGACCTCTGCATCCGTCAGGGCATCGTGTCGGTGGACAGCGTGATGGATGTCGGCGGAATCAAACATGCCCAGGCGGTGAGGATGTGAACGGATTCTGTGTGGAATGCGGCATCGACACCGACCAGCTTGTGAACGGAATGTGTATGACCTGCTTCCTCAAGGACAGGACACTGCTGACCCTTCCGGACCATGTGGACCTCTTCACCTGCACCAGCTGCGGACAGTTCCTCAGGAGGGGGGAGTACCAGTCCATGGCTCCCGAGAAGGCGATCTCGCTCGCCGCCAAGCACGCCGTGGTGCCCATCAAGGAGGCCAAGATCATCGAGAGCACGACCTCCATAGAACCCCGTGACACCTACAACTATCTGGTCAACGTCAACTGCAAGCTCTCCATCGGAGACTTCGAGACGGATGCCGTTGCCTCCACCATCGTGCGTGTCAAGAACACTGTATGCAAGATATGTTCCAGACGTACCGGAAACTACTATGAGTCCATCCTCCAGATACGCACCTCCGAGAAGGAGCTGTCCGCCCGTCTCCAGGACGAGGTCCTGAAGAAGGTGGAGGATTTCGTGGACGATGCCGCCACGACGAACCCCAACGCGTTCATCACCAAGATGGAGATCGTTCCCGGCGGAGTGGATGTGTACCTGTCGATGATCGCGATCGGAAGGGAGCTCTGCAAGCTACTCGGTGACTTCTATTGTGCCGAGCTTGATGAATCGTCCAAACTCGTCGGTCAGACCCGTGACGGAATCGAGATGTACCGCGTCTCCTACCTCGTCCGTCTTCCGGAGTTCCATGTGGGGGACATCGTCCGCTACGGCAAGAAGTACTACCTTCTCACCCGCGTCTCCAGTTCCGGTGGAAAGATCAAGTCGCTCAACAACTTCGCCGACATGACCATCCGCAGGCCCAACATGCCCGAGCTCAAGGTGTATGCCAAGTCCAGCGAGCTGGAGGAGGCGGACGTCATATCCCAGTCCGACAACGAGATCCAGATCATGGATCCCCGCAACTACTCGACCATCGACCTGCTCGTTCCCCGCAACGAGAACATCGGGGACACGGTCAAGTTCGTCAGGATCGATGGAATCCCCTATTATGTGCCGCAATGAGGTGTAATCATGGTCGTAAAACTTCCCGAACCCAGAGAAAAAGTGATTGAGAACCTGCTCCGCCTGGCGAACACCAAGCTTCCCGCGGACATCGGATGGGCCCTGGAGGCGGCCGCAGGATGGGAGACCAACCCCACCGCGGCATCCCAGCTGGGAGCCATCATGGAGAACGTCCGCAAGGCCGAACTCCTTGCCAAGCCTATGTGCCAGGATACCGGAATCCCGATATTCTACGTCCGTGGAAAGTTCGATTCCACCATCGCGGAGGACATCGCACAGGCCGTCAAGAACTGTACTAAGGCGATCCCCATGAGGCCCAACACCGTGGATCCCATCATACGTGTGAACTACGGAAACAACCTCGGTGACGGAATGCCCTGCATCCACTTCATTCCCACCAACGATGATTTCACTGAGATCGCCGTGATGCTCAAGGGTGCCGGATCCGAGAACATGACCAAGCTCAAGATGCTCAACCCCTCCGACGGAATGGAGGGAGTGAAGAAGTTCATCATCGACTCCGTCATCGAGGCCGGCGGACGCCCCTGTCCTCCCGGAATCGTCGGAGTGGGAATCGGCGGAACCGCGGACGAGTGTGTCGCCATGGCCAAGCGTGCACTGCTCGAGCCTCTCGACATGGAGGATCCCGATGCGGACATCCAGGCACTCGAGGAGGAGCTCTTCGTCAAGATCAACCAGAGCGGTCTCGGCCCCATGGGTCTCGGTGGAGACACCACTGTCCTCGGTGTGAAGGTCAGGAAGTCCGCCTGCCACACCGCCAGCCTCCCCGTTGCCGTCAACATCGGCTGCTGGGCGACCCGTCGTGCCTGTGCGCGTATAACCGACACCGACGTCTTCTACTCACAGGGGGTGAGGCTCTGAGGTCCCTTGTCACACCTCTCGACGAGAAGGCCGTTAGGTCGCTCAAGCTGGGCGAGATCGTCAACATCTCCGGTCCCGTGTACACTGGAAGGGATGAGGTCCACATCAGGGCGCTGGAACATCTGGATGAAGGCAAGGATGTCCCCGACTGTCTGAACGGGGCCGCCCTCTACCACTGCGGACCTATCATGAAACAGGATGATGATGGAAAATGGTCCGTCGTGGCCGCAGGACCCACCACCAGTGCGAGGATGAACGCCCTCGAGCCCCGTTTCATCCGCGAGTTCAAGATACGTGCGATCATCGGCAAGGGCGGAATGTCCAAGGAGGTTGCGGAGGCCATGAAGGAGGTCGGATGCGTGTATCTCGCAGCGACCGGCGGAGTGGCCGTCAGCTACGCGGAGGGCCTGTCCAAGGTGACTGGATGCGACTGGCTCGATCTCGGCATGCCCGAGGCTCTCTGGCACTTCCAGACAAGTTCTCTCGGACCTCTCGTCGTGGCGATCGACTCGGAGGGCAACAGCCTCTACGAGACCGTCAGGCAAAAGGTCGCCGAGAATCTGTCCAAACAGTGATTCCTTTCTCCACCGGGCGATCGTCCGGTGGAACATCCCACTTTTTTGAATATCCCAGTCCCTTGAGGGATTCCGGGTCACTCCACTCCTTTCCAGGTGCGTGAACACAGGACATACGCCACTGCCACGAGTATGAGTCCGATGATGACTCCGAAGAACATCAGGATGTGGTAGACTGTGAGTCCCAGGACCGTCGGTACACCCTTCTCCTCGATGTTCGCGGAGAACTGCGTGTTGGTCTTGGTGACGTTGATGGTCTCCATATAGGGTTCACATCCTTCGCAGGTTATTTTGAGGGTGTACGTGCCGATGAGGATGGGTGAGGGGAACGTGCACAGCCCATCGTTGGAACTGTATCCTCCGGCGATCTTCTTGGTGCCGCTGAAGAGGGAGACCTCTGCACCGTTGACAGGTCCGCTGTCTCCGGTGATGGTTATCCCCACGGCGACCTTGGCATCGGATATGATGATGGGGGAGGTCAGCTTGTCCGAGATCACATATTCCCCTGAGGTGTAGGTCAGGGAGCCGAGGGTGAAGCTGAACTCATCCTTGCTGTCGTCATAGGAGATGCATTCGGGAACGGCGAAGATCGTGTGTCCCGCGACCCTGCATCCCATGACAACCTTGACATCCTCCTCCGTGAACGGGAGGGTGACCGAGAACTTTCCATCCGCATCCGTCGTGGCCTCACGCGTGATCTCCTGGGTTCCTCCGGGGGCGATGAACCTGAACGTGATTGTCGCGTTGTCGGCGGCGATCATGCCCGAGTTGCCCTGCTGTCCGACCACTCCGACGACGGTGCTCTCCGCGGTGGCATCGGCGTCATCCGAGATGATGACCATCGACACAGAGGTCATGAAAAGAATCACCGCGAGAGTCGCCGCCAGTCTGCCGTCCATATGTCGATGAATGGTCGTCCGACTATATCTCTTTCGCGTAGGAATGGGGTTCAACAATGGTCGTGACGAACAATATATATCTCCTAGGTGTAGGGGAAACAATTCCACAGTTGGCGGGCGTAGCATGGAGAAAATAGACAAGGTGTATTCGACGGACGAGGTATTGGGAATGATGGAGCCCCTGGTGTCCAAATGGTTCCATGAGCGTTTCACTTCACTGACCGAACCCCAGTCCATGGCCATCCCCGTGATCCATGAAAGGAAGAGCGTCCTGATCTCCTCCCCCACCGGTTCCGGAAAGACCCTCACCGCGTTCACCAGCATCCTGAACCAGCTGATCAAGTACTCCTCGGAGGGTGTTCTAGAGGAGAGGATCTACTGCATCTACATCTCGCCCCTCAAGGCTCTCGCCAACGACGTCAAGAGAAATCTCAGCGACCCCCTCCAGCAGATGAAGGAGCTCGCCGAGAGGGAGGGAATGCCCGTCCCCGACATACGTGTGGCCGTCCGTTCCGGAGACACTCCACAGAACGAGAGGCAGAAGATGGTGCGCCACCCCCCGCACATCCTCATCACCACCCCCGAGTCCATGGCCCTGATCCTTGCATCCCCCAAGTTCAGGGAGAGTATGAAGAACGTCGAGTGGATGATCCTCGACGAGATCCACGACATCTGCGATTCCAAACGCGGAGCGTTCCTGTCACTGACCCTCGAGATGCTGAGGACCTATTGCGAGAGGGACTACACCCGCATAGGACTCTCCGCCACCGTGGCCCCCATCGAGGAGGTCGCGAAGTACCTCGTCGGATTCAACCCCGGGGGAGAGGCGAGGGATGTGGCCCTCATCCAGTCCAGCTCCAAGAAGGTCCTCGACCTGAAGGTTATCTGTCCGACCGACGACATGACCGCCCTTCCCACGGACGTGGTCAGCTCCATGATGTACGACCGCCTCAAGGAGCTGGTCGACCAGCACGAGACCACCCTGATCTTCACCAACACGCGTTCCGGAGCCGAGGCCGTCGTCTACAAGCTCAAGGAGAGGGGTCTGGAGAACATCGAGGTCCACCACAGCTCCCTGGGAAAGGACACCCGTCTCGATGTGGAGGAGCGTCTGAAGAGGGGAGAGAGCAAGTGCGTCGTCTCCCCGACCTCCCTCGAGCGCGGAATCGGCATCGGTTCCGTCGATCTCGTCTGCCAGATCGGTTCTCCCAAATCAGTCGCCAAGGGTCTCCAGAGGATCGGAAGGAGCGGACACAGCTTCGGAAAGATCGCGAAGGGCAGGCTCATCGTCTTCGACCCCGACGACCTCTCCGAATGCGCTGTCATGTGCAGGGCGGCCCATCGCAGCAACATCGATCGTGTCGGAATCCCTGAGAACTGTCTCGACGTGCTCTCCCAGGCTGTCGTCGGAATGAGCATCGACCGTCGCTGGGGCGTGGACGAGGCCTATGACGTGGTCAGGTCGGCATACTGCTACCACAATCTCTCCAAGGAGAAGTTCCTCAACGTCCTGGGGTACCTTGGAAGCAAGGAAGAGCACGAGGGAGTCTACTCGAAGATCTGGTATGATGTGGAGAACAACCAGTTCGGAAAGAAGAAGGGCGCCCGCATGATCTACTTCATGAACCTCGGAACCATTCCCGAGGAGGCGAACTACCGTGTCATCACCAGCTACGGTTCCGTCGCGGGAGAACTGTCCGAGAAGTTCGTGGAGAGGCTCTCTCCCGGAGATGTCTTCGTCCTCGGAGGAAGGAGTCTGGAGTTCGTCCGCTCCAAGGGAATGACCGCCTTCGTCAAGGAGGCCAACGGAAGGAAGCCGACCGTCCCCTCTTGGGCCGGAGAGATGCTCCCCCGTTCCTTCGACCTGTCGATGGATGTCGCCAGGTTCAGGAAGGAGATGTCCTCGTACATCCAGGACAACTCCATGTCCCAGATCCAGAAACTGTCCGACGAGTTCGACATAGATGCGGGTTCCGCAAGGTCCCTTCTCTCATATTTCAGTGAACAGAACGCCGTCGCAGGCTTCATCCCCGATTCCGACAATCTCGCCATCGAGGAGTACATCGACCCCTCCGGAAACCAGAGGCTCATCTTCCACTATCCCTTCGGAAGACGCGTCAACGATGCGCTGTCCAGGGGGTATGCCTACCGCATCACCAGCGTCACCGGTGCGAACGTGTCCGTGACCATCACCGATGACAACTTCATGATCGGTACCACCCACAAGATCGACGTGAACCTTCTCCCCACGATGCTCAACACCAGGGACCTCGAGCCCGTCCTGAGGAAGGCTGTCAAGGACTCCGAGATCTTCAAGCTGCGTTTCAGACACACCGCCGCCCGTAGCTTCATGATCCTCCGCAACTACATGGGACGTTCCATCTCCGTCAACCGTCAGCAGATCCGTTCGACCTATCTCCTGGAGATGCTCCGTGACATGGACAACGAACCCGTCATAGAGGAGACCTACAGGGAGATCCTCGAGGATGACATGGACATCAACAACGCCCGTGTGGTCCTTGAGATGATCGAGAAGGGCGAGATGGCCGTCAAGGTCATTCCGTTCTCCGGAACCCCGTCCCCCTTCGCCCACAGCGTTATCCTGTCCGGATTCTCCGACATCGTCCTGATGGAGGACCGCACCGCCCTGCTGAAGGAGCTCCACAGGAAGGTCCTGGAGAGAGCGCTTGGAGACAACATCAAGGATTTCGAGTTCGATGCCGACCAGGTGACCCAGTATTTCAGGCAGAAGATTGGCAGGGTGACCTGCAAGGATGACATACCCAGGCTGCTCATGCGCACCGGTCCCCTGCAGGCACTGAGGGAACGTGGAAGGAGCATCTACCCCTACTGCGATCCCGAGAAGAAGACCGTCGACGGATGGATTCGCGAGCTCGTCCGTGAGGGCGTTCTCGGAACGACATTCCTTGATGAGGTGCATGTGATGGTCAGCTCCGAGATCCCTGCCTATGCCTCCGCCACCGTCCGCTCCCGCAGGATGAACGAGGTGGACGAGCAGGTCTACGCGCTCATTGGTGAATCCACCCTCCTCAGCGACATCCACTCACAGGTGGAGCTCTCGGAGGATGTGGTCTTCAGGTCCATCAGGAAGCTCGAGTCGATGTACCTCATTACACGTGTCGGAATAACCGAGAACAACCGCTGGTACTTCGCACGCCGTGAGGCCCCTGCTGGTTCCCGTTCGGAGGCCATCGATGCCGTCATCAAGAGACATCTCGGCTGTTTCGCACCCACCACGGTGCAGGAGGTCGCCTTCGCGCTGAACATCCCCGAGGAGGAGGTCAGCGCCTCCCTCGAGTCCCTCGTGGCGAGCGGGGACGTCTCGAAGGGACAGTTCCTGGTGTCCGAGAATCCCCAGTACATGCTGGCCGCGGACCGCATGAAGCTCCGTTCCGGAAAGGACAACATCTACGATTTCGAGACGATTGAGAACTATCGTGCCACCAAGGGCGAGTCGTTCGACTCCATCGAGGACTTCTTCAAGTTCTACGTGACCGCCGGAAGCGAGCTGGACGTGTTCAGCAGGGTGAGGAACTTCAATCTGGCGGAATGGCAGAAGATGCGCATGGAGGGAAGGATTCTCCTGGGAAGGTTCTGCCGTGGAAAGACCCGCTACATCCTCGCGGAGGATGCCGACAAGTATGCATACTTCAGGACCGACATCACCGAGTCCCAGGACGATGAGTTCCTGCGTAGGATCGAGGGCAGCGGAAACGGAATAACCCTCAGGGAGCTGGTTGCCGCGACAGGTTACGAGAAGGAGCGCGTCAGGGAGGCCGTCCTGCGTCTCGATAAGTCGCTGAAGATCATCCGTGCCTTCGGGGAGAGGGAGGACTGGGGAACCGAGAACCTCTATGTCAAGTACGATCCCGCGAAACTCGATGTGAGTCCCGAGGACGAGATCGTGGAGAAGGCCATACGTGCCTTCGGACCCGTGCCGACGATGGCCGTGAGGTATCTCGTCAGCATACCCGAGGATGAGATCGCCCCCGCGGCCAAGAGGGTCGGCGCGGTCCAGATCCTTGTTGGGCCGGGACAGATGCCCATGTATGTGATGCCCGACGAGCTCCCCGCCCTCGAATCCAGGGTGGCGGCTCCGACTGACGTGCGCATCCTGTCCCTGTTCGATCCCGACCTCGGTTCCAAATGGGCCGAGATCTCCTCGAGATACGGGGACAAGTGGATCTATCCCGTCGTGAAAGGCTCCAGGGTCATCGGTGCGATGGAGATATGGGAGATGTCCGGCTGCGTCGAGGTCAGGGCGATGGACCTTGATAGCCCCGAGCTGCTTGACGAAGCACTTCTGGCACTTGACAGGTTCATGGGATTCTTCAGACAGAAGGGAATAGAGATTGTGAGGATCAGGGAGATCCTCAACGTGGACGCGTCCGAGCTGGACGAGACCATCGCAGGATGTCTCAGGACCCACGAGTTCACCCTGGTGAACGGATTCTACGCCAAGGGCAGGTTCTGTCCCCGCGTGTGCACCCGTGAGGAGATCTACAGCTACATATTCCGCAAGCAGAAGCTGGAGAAGGCACTGCGCTACGGAACCTTCGACGAGCTGATCGAGGCGAGGGGCTATGTCCGCAGCGACCAGGAGCTGCCATGCCGTGTCGGTACCCGCACCAACCTCAAGAAGCAGGTGGAGCTGGGAACGGTCGTCAAGGGCATCCTCTGCCCGACCTATGTGGGCTATGTGCGTCCCGAGCTCCTTCCTGTTTACCGTGCCGCCAAATGCGGTCGTCTGAGCGAGGAACAGGTGACGATCCAGAAGATCATCTCCAGCCGTCAGCCCATCAGCAAGAAGAATCTGATGGCCCTGTCCCCCTATTCCCTCAAGGCCACCACGGAGACCCTCTCGGAACTGACCAGGCTCTCCGCGATATACCAGAACAGTGACTCCGAGTACTGCGTCGTGGAACCGGCGGAGCTGAGCAAGGAGGACGCGCTGTTGGAGATCGCACGCTGGCACTTCAAAGATCTCGGATTCTTCTCCGCGGACATGATGTCCCAGTTCCTCGACAGCAGGATGGCCGTCACCCGCAGGATCCTGGCCAGGCTCGAGGACGAGGGCAATGTCGCCAAGGGATTCTTCATAGAGGGCGACTCGACCCTGTACTGGATGCTCGCCAGCGACGTCTCCGCCCGCATCAGGCCGTTCACGGGAATGTTCCTTCTGAACACCCAGGACAATCTCAGCCTGTATCTCAGGGACTACATCAAGAAGGAGTGCGGCTCCAGCGTGTCCGTGATCTTCCAGGGAACGAAGATCATCGGCCACTTCAAGGGCAAGATCACTCCCACCGCCGCCAAGCTGGACTCCTTCGAGGGTTCCGATCTGGCGAAGAAGTTCCTTGAAGACACCGCGCGCATCTACGGGGTCTCCCTTCAGAAGGGTAACGACCAGATTGATGACGACTGGGACGCATCGGAATTCTACTGCAAGACAAATCCAGGGCTGTGAATGTAATAAATCATCATTTGTCTAACCATCAACATTATTGATGTTTAAATGGTTAGATTAGGGAATATTTATTAATCATAATAGGTATTCCCACCTATGAAGACCCCCTGTGAGATTGTCGTGTGGTATGTTCTGCCCACCATCAGGCGTGAGATCGCCAAGGAGCTGGTTGAGACATATCATATGAGGCAGGCCGACGTCGGACGTGTTTTTGGTGTCACCGATGCAGCCATCTCGCAGTATCTCAAGAAGAAGAGAGGTGGAAGTTCCCTCATCGAGGACAGTGTCCATTACCCCAAGTTCCTCGGAGAGGTGAAGCAGAGCGCAAGGCTGGTCCACGATGGAGAGAGCAACATGTCCATCGAGATGTGCAGGCTGTGCAAGTTCATCAAGACCGTGGGCCTTCTTGCGGACATCTATTCGGATTCCACCGGAATGGATGCACCCCAGTGTGCCTGGGGAGACAACCCGGTCACTCAGATAAAATCCGAGTGATAGAGCAGTTCCTGGGCATATCCCGCATATCTGCCGAATCTCTTCCTACCGAAGTCTGCGACCCGGGAGTAGCTGCCAGTGACTCCGTACATGGTCTCCATGCATTTCTGTATGCGGATGTCCACAGGGAACGCCTCCAGTTTTCCGAATCCGAAGATCGCCACGCAGTCCGCGACCTTGGGGCCCACCCCGTTGATCGTCTGCAGCGATCTCACCAGGTCCCCGTACTCCAGCTCCTTCAGGGCATCGATGTCGAGAATTCCATCTTCCACGCTCTGTGCCAGCTCGATCAAGCGAGGTTCCCTGAATCCGAGTCTGCACTCGGAGATCCTCTCTTTCCCGTCCAGGATCTGCTTCGCCGTGGGGAACGCTCTGCGTGCACCCAGGTCGGTCCCGAACAGGTCGCACACGGACTCGACCATCTTGGCTATGCGCTTGACGTTCACATTGGTGGCGAGAAGATAGGTCGCCAGGCATTCCCATTCAGGCTGCTTGAGGATGCGCAGTCCGGGACATCTTCCGGCCAGATCCGCCACTATGGGGTCTGCCTCCGAGATCTCCGCCAGTATCGCGGAAAGGTCGTCCTGGTCCCTGAAGTATTCCCTCAGGTCCCTCTCGTCTCCCCCTGCGCAGATGAATCCGTTATCTGTCTGGGTCAGTGTCGTGACATGGTTCTTCACCACCCCCTGCCACGAACCGTCCTCCAGTCTTCTCCAGCGGTGGGCCTGTCCACACCCAAGTGTCGGGTCCAGGGACACATCGATCCGGATCTCCATACGGGGCGATTGAATTTCAACTCTATATACTCCCGTTCCAATCACGTGGTATGAGATTTGGTCCTGCAGGATATCCTGCCGTCGGAAGCAAGAGTGATCCAGAGAAATCCCTCCAGTACACACATGACCTAGGTCTGGATGCCCTGGAGGTGGAATTCGTTCGCGGAGCCAGGATCTCGGAGGAGCGTGCACGTGCTATAGGTCAATGTGCCAGGAACCTTGACATACGTCTCAGCTGCCACGCACCATACTTCATAAGTTTCAACTCGGACACTCCCGAGACCATCGAGAAGAGTGTCGACTGGGTCGTGGACACCGCCAAAGCGGCACACTATCTCGGCGCATACATCATCGTCATCCACGCGGCTTCATACGGAAAACATCCCGAGACCGCGACCGAGAACGTCATCAAGGGACTCACCACCTGCAAGAACAGGCTCGACGATCTCGGAATCAAAGACGTCATCCTCGGTGTGGAGACGATGGGAAAGAAGGGACAGTTCGGAACCCTCAAGGAGATCGCTGAGGTGATGGATTCTGTCGACGGTGTCCGCCCCGTGCTGGACGTCGCGCACGTTCACGCGAGAGGTGTGGGATGTCTGAAGACCCAGCAGGACATGCAGGACCTTGTCGACGAATACTTCAAGCTTGTCGGACCCATCGCTCATTTCCACATCAGCTGCATCAACTACGGCGAGAAGGGAGAGATCAACCATCTGCCTCTTGCGGAGAAAGACCCAGATATGCAGTATCTCGCCAACGTTCTCAACGATTCGAAGCAGGACTGCACCTTCATCTGCGAGTCACCTCTCATCGAGAAGGATGCCGTCGTGTTCAGGGACATGTTCCCCGCCTATCGCAGGGTCTGAAGATGCGCAGGGCCACCATCTACATCGCTCTCGGACTTGGTGCCGCACTGGTGGCTCTTGCCGTGGTCCTCCACTACACCATTGGAGGAATCAAACTGTTTTGACCCCTCTTGGGTAAAATTCCCAAGAGGATTTTATAGTGCGAAACAATCACTTGGACGTTGCCACTGTGGCTCAGCTGGTAGAGCGTCGGTTTCGTAAACCGACGGCCGGGGGTTCAAATCCCTCCAGTGGCTCCATCCTTTCTCAACAGTCGTGCTTCTTGTCGGACCCGACTATGTCGTTCTCCTTGATCAGATACTGGTTGACGATCTTGACTGCGCAGAGGTCTCCGCACATCGAACATCCGTCTTTTTCCTCGGTGCAACCTCTGGAGCGGTACTCACGGGCCTTCTCGGGATCGAGGCACACATCGTACATCTCCTCCCAGTCGAGAACCTTTCTCGCCCTCGCCATGCGGTCATCGAGTTCCTTGCCTCTTCCTCTGGAGAGGTCTCCCGCGTGAGCCGCGATCTTGGCGGCGATGACTCCCTCCTTCACGTCCTTCTCGTCGGGCAGGGAGAGGTGTTCCGCCGGGGTGACGTAGCACAGGAAGTCGGCACCGTTCTGTGCCGCGATGGCTCCTCCGATGGCGCTGGTGATGTGGTCGTATCCGGGTGCGATGTCGGTCACGAGGGGACCGAGGACGTAGAACGGGGCACCGAGACACAGGGTCTTCTGGAGTTTCATGTTGGCGGGGATCTGGTCCATCTGGACGTGTCCGGGGCCTTCGACCATGGCCTGCACGTTCGCCTCACGGGACCTCTTGCCGAGATGTCCCAGCGTCATCAGTTCGGAAAGCTGGGCCTGGTCCGTGGCATCGTTGATGCAGCCGGGCCTGAATCCGTCTCCCAGGGAGAGGGTGAACTCGTACTTCCTCGCCATCTCGAGAAGGTAGTCGAAGTTCTTGTACAGGGGGTTCTCCTCCCCGTTGTGGAGAATCCATGCCGTGAGGAAGGAACCGCCTCTGGAGACGACGTCCATCAGCCTGTCCGCCTTTTTGAGCCACTCGACGGTCTCCCTGGTGATTCCGCAGTGGACGGTCATGAAGTCCATTCCGTCCTTGGCGTGCATCTCGATTCCGTTGAAGATGTCATCCTCGGTGAGCTCGACGATGGCATTCTTCCTTGCGGCGGTGAGTCCCGTCTCGTACAGCGGGACGGAACCCATCATCACGTCACAGCGGTCGAGAAGTGTCTTCCTGATGGCATCGATATCCCCTCCGGTGCTGAGGTCCATGATGGCGTCAGCACCGTACTTTATCGCGATGTCCATCTTGCGGATCTCGGGCTCGATGTTGGGCATGTCCCTGGAGGTTCCGATGTTCGCGTTGATCTTCACGGAGAGGCCTTCTCCGATGGCGGCGGGAGTGGGATCATGCACAGGGTTGCAGGGCATCACGATCTTTCCTGCGGCAATTCCGTCAACGATGAACCTCTCGGTTACACCCTCCTTCTTCGCAATTGCCTTGATCCTTTCGTCAATCGTGCCGCGCCTGGCCTGTTCCATGATCGTGCTCATGAGTAATCGTTCTCTGTTATCCCTCTTGGATATAATAGTTTAGCGCGGGTCCGCGGTTGGACTCATATTATATACGTGCGCACGCGCGCGCATAATATATAGGAATACTGCATCAGGGAAATCAGTAATTTTTCGGAAGGGAAGTTATGGGTAACGAAGAGGAATTCAGGAAAACCGAGGTCTACGATGCAGACAGCATCAAGGCCCTCAAGGGACTCGAGGCGGTCCGTAAAAGGCCCGGAATGTACATTGGTAGCACCGACACCAGGGGACTTCACCACCTCGTCTACGAGGTCGTCGACAACTCTATCGACGAGGTCATGGCCGGATTCGCCACCACCATCCAGGTGACCGTCAACTCCGACGGATCCATCTCCGTCGTGGATGACGGAAGGGGTATCCCCACCGGAATCCCCAAGGGAGAGACCAAATCCGCAATGGAACTCTGTCTCACGGATCTTCACGCCGGAGGAAAGTTCGACCAGAACGCCTACAAGGTCTCCGGTGGTCTGCACGGAGTCGGAGTCTCCGTCGTCAATGCCCTTTCCGAGTGGATGGTCGCCACCGTCAAGAGGGAGGGAAAGATCCACAGGCAGAGCTACAGGTGCGGCATCCCCGACGGCCCCATCGAGGTCATCGGTGAGACCGACGAGACCGGTACCGCCATCACCTTCCTGCCTGACAAGACCATGTTCGAGACCGTCATCTTCGATTTCGACACCCTTCAGAACAGGTTCAGGAACCAGGCGTTCCTCAACACCAAGGTCACCATCGAGTTCACCGACGACAGGGTCGGGAAGAGGGAGATCTACCACTACGATGGTGGTGTGAGCGCCTTCGTCAAGTACCTCAACAGGACCAAGACCCCCATCCACGAAAACCCCATCATCATCCAGGGAATGAAGACCTTCACCGATCTCAAGGGAAAACCCGTGACCGTGGACGTCGACATCTCCATGCAGTACACCGACGGATACAACGAGTCCGTCGACTCCTTCGTGAACACTGTCTCCACCCCCGACGGAGGTACCCACCTCACCGGATTCAGGACCGCACTCACCAAGACCCTGAACGACTACGGAAAGGAGAACAACCTCCTCAAGGACATCGTCCTCGAGGGAAGTGACACCCGTGAGGGACTCACCGCCATCATCAGCATCAGGATGCCCGACCCCCATTTCGAGAGTCAGACCAAGGAGAAGCTGGGAAGCAGCGTGGCACAGAACGCCGTCGCATCCGTCGTGGGAGAGCAGCTCAAGCAGTACCTCGAGGAGAACCCCTCCGTGGCCCAGGTGATCATCAAGAAGGCCATGTCCGCATTCGAGGGACGTGAGGCCGCCAAGAAGGCCAGAGAGGCCACCAGGAGGAAGTCTGCACTGGAGACCACCAGTCTTCCCGGAAAGCTCGCAGACTGCTCCGAGAAGGATCCCTCCAAGTGCGAGATCTTCATCGTCGAGGGAGAGTCCGCAGGAGGAAGCGCCAAGATGGGAAGGGACCGTGCGTTCCAGGCCATCCTGCCCATCAGGGGAAAGATCCTCAACGTCGAGAAGACCCGTCAGGACAAGCTCCTCGATCACGAGGAGATCAGGAACCTCGCCATCGCCATCGGCGGTGGAATCGGAAGGGACTTCGACACCAGCAAGCTCCGTTACCACAAGGTCGTCATCATGACTGATGCGGATGTCGACGGAGCACACATCGCGACCCTCCTCCTGACCCTGTTCTACAGGCAGATGAGGCCTCTTGTCGAGCAGGGATACGTCTACCTCGCCATGCCTCCCCTCTACAGGGTGCACAAGGGAAAGACCCAGAGATACGCGTACAACGACGAGGAGATGCAGAGGTACCTCGCCGAGATGCCCGGTGCCAACGTCAGCAGGTACAAGGGATTGGGAGAGATGAACCCCCAGCAGCTGTGGGAGACCACCATGGATCCCGAGCAGAGGATGATGAAGAGGATCCAGATCGCGGACGCCATCCTCGCGGACCAGCTCTTCTCGACCCTTATGGGAGATGATGTCGAACCCAGGAGGGAATTCATCATCGAGCACGCCAACGAGGTCGTAAACCTGGATGTGTGATATCATGGAAGGCGAAGACAGAATCATAATTCAGACAGTCGAGAAGGAGATGCAGCGCTCCTACATCGATTACTCCATGTCCGTCATCGTCAGCAGGGCACTCCCTGATGTTCGTGACGGACTCAAGCCCGTTCACAGGAAGATCATGTTCGCGATGCACGAACTCGGTCTCGCGTTCAACAGGCCCCACAAGAAATCCGCAACCGTGGTCGGAGAGGTCCTCGGTAAGTACCACCCCCACGGAGACTCGGCCGCATACGAGGCCATGGTCAGGATGGGACAGCCCTTCTCCCTCAGGTACCCGCTCGTCGACGGACAGGGTAACTTCGGATCGGTCGACGGAGATCCCGCGGCAGCAATGCGTTACACCGAGGCCAGGATGTCCAAGATGGCATCCGATCTCCTGCTCGATCTCGACAAGGACACCGTGGACTTCATGGACAACTTCGACGGCTCCCTCAAGGAGCCCAGCCTCATGCCGTCCCAGCTCCCCAACCTCCTCGTGAACGGTTCCGCCGGTATCGCCGTCGGTATGGCGACGAATATGGCTCCGCATA
>JAKSHU010000029.1 GCA_024399175.1 archaeon | reverse complement strand
TGAATCCGAACTTGGTGTAGACGGTGTCGATGATCTTGACGACATCCCTGATCTGTGCCTCGATCTGGTCGGGAGTCATGTAGATGTGGGCATCGTCCTGGGTGAAGCACCTTACCCTCATGAGTCCGTGGAGGGTTCCGGACCTCTCGTGCCTGTGGACGGTTCCGAGCTCGGCATATTTGAGAGGGAGGTCCCTGTAGGAGTGGGACTCGTTCTTGTACACGAGGATGGATCCGGGACAGTTCATCGGCTTGATGCAGAAGGGCTGCTCGTCGATGGTGGTGGTGTACATGTTCTCCTTGTAGTGGTCCCAGTGTCCGGACTGGAGCCAGAGGGACTGGTTCATGATGAGGGGGGTGGAAATCTGGTCGTAACCGAAGTCGTCGTGGACATCCTTCCAGTAGTCGAGAAGGGCGTTCTTGAGTGCCATTCCCTTGGGGAGGAAGAAGGGGAATCCGGGCCCCTCGTCCGCGAACATGAAGAGGTTGAGCTCCTTTCCGAGTTTCCTGTGGTCCCTCTTCTTGGCCTCCTCGAGCATGGTGAGGTAGGCATCGAGGTCCTCCTTGTTCTCGAAGGCGGTTCCGTAGATACGGGTGAGCATCTTGTTCTTCTCGTTTCCGCGCCAGTATGCTCCGGCGAGGGAGGTGAGCTTGAATGCCTTGCACTGTTTGGTGTAGAGGACGTGCGGTCCTGCGCAGAGGTCGACGAAATCTCCCTGCTTGTAGAAGGTGATCCTGGCGTCCTCGGGAAGGTCTCTGATGAGCTCGACCTTGTAATCCTCGTGCTTCTCCTCCATCAGGGCGATGGCCTCTGCACGGGAGAGGGCGAAGGTCTCGAGCTTGAGGTTCTCCTTCACGATCTTCTTCATCTCGGCCTCGATCTTGGCGAGGTCGTCCTCGGTGAATCCGCCGTCCCTGTCGAGATCGTAGTAGAATCCGTCTGCCACGGAGGGTCCGATTGCGAGCTTGGTCTCAGGGTAGAGCCTTTTTACAGCCTGGGCAAGAACGTGGGACGTGGTGTGTCTCAGTACCGCGAGACCGTCTTCCATTTCCTGTACAGTTCCGTCGTTGAGTAATGCTTTCATGTGGTACACTTTCCTTTTCGCCCTTACAACAGGCGTTGGATGGCGTTCCGAATCACAGGCCACGTATTTATGATTGCGCAAAAATGAATGGAAGGATATGTACGGGATGACCGGACCCGGACCATCCCCAGGGAAGACCCAGATGGGGAAGGTGGGCCTGCCATGCGGGATGGCAGGAAGGGGTTTTACAATCAGATCTTGAACTCGTGGTCCGGCCTCTCATAGATGTCCGCGGCTGCGGTGAAGAGGATGTCGGACGAGGAGTTGAGCGCGGTCTCCATGGAGTCCTGGATGACACCGATGGTGAATCCGATGGCGACCATCTGCATCGCGATATCGTCAGAGATACCGAACATGGAACATGCCAGGGGAACGAGCAGGAGGGACCCTCCGGCGACTCCGGACGCACCGCAGGCCGCTATGGCGGAGACGACGCACAGGAGGATGGCCAGACCGACGTTGACCTCCTGGTTGATGCTGTTCGCGCACACGAGTGCCAGCATGGAGATCGTGATGGCCGCTCCGTTCATGTTGATGGTGGCACCGAGGGGGATGGAGACGGAGTAGAACTCCTCGTCGAGATCCATCTCCTTGGCGAGCTTCATGTTGACGGGGATGTTGGCCGCGGAACTCCTGGTGAAGAACGCGGTGAGGGCGCTGGTCTTCAGACACCTGAACAGAAGGGGATAGGGGTTGCGACGGGTGATGAGTGCCACCAGAATGGGATTGGTGACGAACATCACGACGAGCATCGCAGCGACGAGCACGAGGATCAGGGCACCGTACTCCTGGAAGATACTGATGCTGTTCTTGGAGATGGTGTTGTACACGATTCCGAAGATACCCAGAGGCGCGAACTCGATGACGACCCTGATGACGTGGGTCACCACGTTGGACAGGTTGGAGGCGAGGTCGATGGCGGCATCGCTTCCATACTTCTTGAGAAGAAGTCCGAAGAGGACGGACCAGAACAGGACACCGAGGTAGTTTCCGTTGATGATGGCGGACACGGGGTTCTGGACGAGGTTGTTCGCCAGATTGGAGATCAGGGTCTCGAAGTCGTTGACGGTCGAGGTTCCACCCGGGATCGACAGGGTGACGGTCAGGGGATGGATGAGGTCGAACATCACGGCGACGATCGCGGACAGGATGGTGCTCACGATGTAGAGCACGATGACCACCTTGAACTGGGGCCCTAGTTTCTGTCTGGATTTCGACAGCGCGGAGATGACGAGCAGGAAGACGAGGATCGGGGCTATGGCCTTCAGGGCACCGATGAACATGTCTCCGAGAATGTGGAGATAGGGCAGGTCCGGCAGGAGAACGGCCAGCACCACACCTGCGAGCAGTCCGGCGATGATGCGTATCAACAGCTTGATTGACACCCATACATCGTACGCTTCACGTAACTTCATGGGGATGCATCGTTTTGTCCGATTTATAGGTGTGTTAAGGGTTGGCAGGGCAGACGAATCCATCCCCTCGATGACTCAGGAGGTTCACAGGGACTCGCACATCTGGCTCAACAGTTCCAGATTGACCGTGATGCCCGACAGGTAGTCGGGAGATCCCGCACGTGTGCCGAAGACCGCGGCCACGTACTCGACCACGTAGTTGTGGGTGGTCGCGAGGACGATGTCCGGCCTGTTCTCCTCGACGAGCTCCAGGATGCGGGTGAAGAACGACTTCAGCGCCTGTCTGAAATCCGTGGTGAACCCGTTCCCGGGTTCCGCGAGCTGCTCCTCTGCGACAAGGGTCGCGTTGGAGCCGTTTCCCTCGCGTATCCCACGTGCCGTCGACATCGTGCGCGGTGACGGACTGGCGAGGAACAGGTCCACCCTGCATCCGATGTGCCTTCCCGCCTCGATGCTGTCCCTGACTCCCGCAGGGGTCAGGTCTGCCATGAATCCTCCTCCGTTCTTCTCGGCGTGACGCACGAACGTCACCGTGTGGGGTCCGACCTTCGCGGGCCATTCGTCAGGGAGTAGGACAGTGGGAGCCTTCATGGTAAAAGTGACGGGGGACGGATCCCCCGGTGAAAATCAGTTTCTGATCCTGTCGGCAAGCTCTGCGATCGGTACCTCGCACTGCTCGCCGGATTTCATGTCACGGAGGGTGACAGCGTTCCTGGAAAGCTCTCCGGCTCCGACGATGACGGCGTACCTGGCACATACCGTGGACGCGGACTTCATCGCCTTTCCGAGCTTCCTTCCCATGATGTCGATGTCGGCGGAGACGCCTGCCTCGCGGAGCTTGGCGACGATTCCGAAGGAGTCCTTCCTGACCTCGTCGGACACGGCGACCACATACGCGTCGATGCCCTCGCGCTCGTAGACGATTCCCTCCTTCTCCATGGCGAGGAGGATCCTGTCGAATCCGACGGCGAAACCGGTGGAGAAGACCTTCTCTCCTCCGAACAGCTCGGAGAGGGTGTAGGAACCTCCTCCGCAGATCTGCTTCTCGGCACCCAGCACGGGTGCCTCGGCCTCGAACACCATTCCGGTGTAGTAGTCGAGTCCGCGGACGACTCCGAGATCGATCTCCACATCGTTGACTCCCATGCGGGACAGGTAGTCGACGACCTCCCTGAGGTAGTCTCCGGCCTCTCCGGGGACCATCGAGAGGACCTCGGTTCCGCCGACGGTCTCGGTGAGCTGGAACAGCGCATCCATGTCCTCGTCCTTCACGCCCATGTCCTTGAGGATGGGCCTTGCCTCGTCATAGAGCTTCTTGTCGAGTTTCTGGAGGACCTCCGCGGTCCTCTCCTTGGGAACGCCGATGTCGGCGATCCTCTGCCTGAGGACACCGATGTGTCCGATCCTCATCTTGTAGTTCTTGAGGCCGAGACTCTTGATCATGAAGGCTGCCATCGCAATGGCCTCCGCATCGGTCTCGGGGGTCGCGGCACCCATGATCTCCGCTCCGAACTGGAAGAACTCACGGTACCTCCCGGCCTGGGGCCTCTCGTACCTGAAGCACTGTCCGAAGTAGAACACCTTGATGGGCTTGGGATCGTTGCTCATTCCGTTGACGAACGCCCTGACGACGGCTGCGGTCATCTCGGGACGGAGGGCCAGATCCCTGTCTCCCTTGTCCTTGAAAGCGTAAAGCTCCTTCAAAACGTTGGGTCCGGACCTGAGGATGAACAGCTCCGCATCCTCGAAGATGGGGGTCTGGATCTCCCTGAAACCGAACCTGCGGGCTACACTGCGGAGAGTGCCTTCGTACGCCCTTCTCTTTTCCAGCTGATCAGGGAGGAAATCCCTGGTACCGCGGGGACATTGAACCATGGCCAATCATACCCAGCCCGTTATTAATCGTTGGCGGTCCCGCATCAACGGGAGCAGGGCCCGACATCGTTGGGAAAACGGCACTGAGGATCGCGATGCACACAGTCCGGACACTTGTCGGACAACAGATAAATCCCCGCCTATCCCGTCAAACATCACTCCAAACGGGTCTGAAATGACAATAATCTTCAATTGGATTAATAACCCAAAAACAACTTATAAAAGAATCAAAGGATATTACGAATCAATTGGATTCGTAACACTGAATTTTACATTGGTGACACCATGCTGATTAGCCTTCACATCACACATTCATCCGCGGGAGGAATGACCTGTCTGGGAGATATCATCCCCGGGCTGAAAGACGCCCTCGACCAGGAACTTGCCTCCAACA
This sequence comes from archaeon, assembly GCA_024399175.1. Lineage (GTDB taxonomy): Archaea > Thermoplasmatota > Thermoplasmata > Methanomassiliicoccales > Methanomethylophilaceae > Methanomethylophilus. Next base: position 8,712 of record JAKSHU010000029.1, on the reverse strand, counting down.
GGCATGTGGACGAATACGTCATCATCCGCACCTGCAACCGTCTCGAGGCGTACATCGCCACCAAGAACAACGGTGCGATGAAGAACGCCCTCGACACGCTTGTCAGGAGGAACGTTCCCTTCAGCGACCGCCAGGTGTGGTACATCCTCGAGGACAAGGAGTGCATCAAGCACCTCTTCACGGTCATCTGCTGAATCGACTCCCTCATCGTGGGGGAGGACCAGATCCAGCACCAGACCAAGGATGCATTCGCCGCAGCCCAGACCGAGGGTCACGTCGGAAAGGTACTCTACTCCCTCTTCAACAACGCCATCATCGTCGGCAAGAGGGTCAGGACCGAGACCGACCTCAACAAGGGAGCGGTCTCCGTCGGATATGCCGCCATCGAGCTCGCACAGGAAAAAATCGGTGCCCTGGAAGGCAAGGACATCGCCATCATCGGTGCGGGAGACATGGCAGGCGTTATCGCCAAGAACCTTGCGGGAAAGGGACCCAAGACGGTCATCGTCTCCAACAGGACCTTCCAGAGGGCCCAGGAGCTCGCAAAGGAGCTCGAGGGGATCGCCATCGGATTCGACCGTCTCCAGGAGATCATCCACAAGAGCGACCTGGTCCTCGTGGCCACTTCCGCCAAGCATGACATCCTGGACAAGGAGAACGTCTGGGAGGCCATCAAAGGCAGGGAGGACAAGCCCCTGCTCATCATCGATGTCTCCGTCCCCACCAATGTGAACGAGAATGTGAACGAGCTTCCCAACGTGTCCCTCCACACCATGGCATCCCTCGACTCCATCGCCGCGGAGAACGTGGCCCGCAGGATGAAGGAAATCGCCCGTGCGGAGAGGATCATCCAGGAGGAGCTTAAGAGAGTCGAGGAGGAGGAGAAGCTGTCCGATGCCGACCTCGTCATCCGCAAGATGTCCCTCGACTACGAGGAGATCCGCATCAAGGAGGTCAACAAGGCCCTCAGGTGCGGAGAGAGCATCGACCAGGAGGTTCTCCTGGACGACCTAACCCATTCCATCGTCAGCAGGATCTGTGCTGACATCATCAAAAACCTGAGAAAGGCAGCGATGAACGGTGACCGCGAGGTCATCGAAGCCGCCAAGATTATCTTCGACGTGAAGAACGATAATGAGTGAAAGAATTGTTTCCAGAAACAAGACCCAGAAGGCTCAGAGTAAGCAAAGAAATGAGGGACCTCGTCCGCGAGACCAGGCTCGACCCCTCCAACTTCATCCTTCCCATGTTCTTCGACGAGAACCTCGAGAAGGACAGGATGACCGCATCCATGCCCGACATCCCCACCCACCCCCTGTCCGGATACGAGGACATGGCCAACAAGATCGAGGAGTCGGGAGTCAGCTCCGTCATCGTCTTCGGCGTCCCCAAGGAGAAGGACGCCTGCGGATCGCAGGCATACGCCCAGAACGGAGTCGTCCAGAAGGCCGTCAGGGGACTCAAGGAAAACTCAGGCCTCCTCGTCATCGCAGACCTCTGCATGTGCGAGTACACCGACCACGGACACTGCGGAATCCTCCGCGAGGACGGATACGTGGACAACGACAGGACCATCGAGCTCTACGGGGAAATCGCCGTCTCCCAGGCGGAGGCCGGAGCCGACATCATCGCCCCCAGCGGAATGATGGACGGACAGATCGCCGCCATCAGGGCCGCCCTCGACGATGCAGGATTCGTCAACGTCCCCATCATGGCATACAGCGCGAAGTACCAGAGTGCCTACTACGGACCCTTCAGGGACATCGCCTGCAGCGCCCCCGGAAAGGGAAACCGCGCCCAGTACCAGATGGACCCCGCCAACAGGAGGGAGGCACTCCGCGAGATCGAGAGCGACATCCAGGAGGGAGCGGACATCATCATGGTCAAGCCCGCCGGACCCTACCTCGACATCATCAGGGAGGCCGCGGACAGGTACCCCGTGCCCCTCTGCGCATACCAGGTCTCCGGAGAGTACGCCATGATCAAGGCGGCCGCCGCCAACGGATGGATCGACGAGGACAGGATCATGATGGAGTCCCTACTCGGAATCAAGAGGGCGGGAGCCGACATGATGATCACGTACTACGCAGAGAAGGCCGCAAGGATGCTCAGGGGTGAGTGAAATGCGCAGAACCAACTCCCAGGAAGAGGCGGAGCACCTCAGGAAGGTCACTCCCGGAGGAGTGTCCAGCCCCGTCAGGGCGTTCAACCCCTTCCCCGTCGTTATGGAGAGCGGAAGCGGATGCATGATCACCGACATCGACGGAAACGAGTACGTCGACCTCTGCATGGCATACGGACCCCTCATCGCAGGTCACTCCCACCCCCGCGTCGCCAAGGCCGTCAGGGACCAGACCAAGAAGGGAAGCGTCTTCGGAGCCCCCTCCCACCCCGAGACCAAGCTCATCGACAAGATCACCTCCGCCGTGCCCTGCGCCGACATGTGCAGGCTCGCCGTCTCCGGAACCGAGGCCACCATGCACGCCATCAGGCTCGCCAGGGGATACACCAAGAAGAACGGCATCGTCAAGCTCAACGGCGGATTCCACGGAGCACACAACACCGTCCTCGTCGCGGCCGGATCCGGCTCCGTCAACGGAACCCCCAGCTCCCTCGGTGTCCCCGAGGATGACGTGAGGAACACCTATCTCGTCGAGTACAACGACGCGGGAATGTTCGAGTCCCTCCTCGACAAGAACGAGGACATCGCGGGAATCATTATGGAACCCGTCATGGGAAACGTCGGAGTCGTCCCCCCGAAGAAGGGATACCTCCAGGAGATGAGGAAGATCACCAGGGAGCACGGAGTCGTGCTCATCTTCGACGAGGTCATCACCGGATTCAGGCTCGGAAGGAACTCCGCGCAGGGACGCTTCGGCGTCACCCCCGACATGACCACCATGGGAAAGATCCTCGGTGGAGGATACCCCGCGGGAGCGTTCATGGGTAAGGAGGAGATCATGAGCATGGTCGCCCCCGCCGGACCCGTCTACGCCGCCGGAACCTTCGCAGGAAACCCCATCTCCGCCGCCGCAGGTCTCGAGACCATCGAGCTCATGGACGAGAAGGGAAGGTACGACGACCTCGAGAAGAGGACCTCCGAGCTCGCCGACCGCCTCAGGGACTCCCTCGAGGACAACCACGTCAAGGGATGCATCCAGAACATCGGATCCATGTTCTCCGTCTTCTTCGGAATCGACGAGGCCACCTGCGGAGCGGACGCCTCCAAGACCGACAAACAGCTCTACATGGACATGTTCAGCTACATGCTCGACCACGGCGTGTACCTGCCTCCCGGACCCCTGGAGGTCGACTTCATGTCCATCGCGCACGACGACGAGGCCTGCGACAAGATCGCCAAGACCTTCGACAAGTTCCTCAAAAAGGTGAACAAGGAATGATTGCCGGAACCAGAGAGAGCAACCTCGCGATGGCACAGACCATCGAGTTCAACCGCCGCTTCGAGGCGGCCTATCCCGACCTCGAGTGCGAGATCAGAGGCATCACCTCCACCGGAGACATCGACCTCAAGACCCACCTCAAGGACATGGGCGGCGCGGGAGTCTTCGTCAGGGAGCTGGACGACGCCCTCCTGAGGGGAGACATCGACGTCACCGTCAACTCCCTCAAGGACATCCCCACCTTCATCGACCCTCGCCTCACCGTGGCCGCGGTCCTCCCCAGGGCAGATGTCAGGGATGCGGTCATCCCCGTCCCCCTGGAGGATGTGGCGGACGACGCCGACCTCGGAACCTCCTCCGTCAGGAGGGAGAAGATGCTCGGCGAGTGCAGGCCCGGGATCAGGCTCAAGCCCATCCGCGGAAACATGAACACCCGTCTCGGAAAGCTCGCCGCCGGCGAATACGACGCCATCATCATGGCCAAGGCGGGACTCGACAGGCTCGGCATCTCCGAGAACGTCCACCCCATCAGCAAGGAGAAGTTCATCCCCGCCGCGGGACAGGGTGCGATCGCCATCGAGTGCCGTTCCGACGACACGAAGACCATCGAGCTCCTGAGGAAGCTCAACGACGCCAAGACCCACACCGAGGTCAAGGCGGAGCGCGACATCCTCAGGATCATGAACGCAGGATGCTCCTCCCCCATCGGAATCAACGCCGAGGTCATCGGGGACGTGATGCGCATCCGCGCGGGCTCCTGCGTCAGCGCAGATCCGATGAAGATCGACACCGCCTTCCCCGTAAGCGAGATGGAGTCCAGGATCAAACAGGTCGCAGACCAGCTTATGGGAAAGAAAGAGTGATTATCATGGCAGGAAAAGTATACCTCATCGGCGCAGGACCCGGAGACATGGGCCTCATCACAGTGAAAGGACTTCAGGCACTCCGCGAGGCGGACGTCGTCCTCTACGACGCACTCTCCAACCCCGACCTCCTCAAGGAATGCAAGGCCGGTGCCGAGCTCATCGATGCGGGAAAGAGGGCCGCGGACCACCACCTCAAGCAGTGGCAGACCAACGACCTCCTCGTCGAGTACGCACAGCAGGGAAAAGTCGTCGCACGTCTGAAGGGAGGAGATCCCTTCCTCTTCGGAAGAGGCGCAGAGGAGGCCGAGAAGCTCAGGAAGGCAGGAGTCGAGGTCCACGTCATCCCCGGAGTCTCCTCCTCCATCTCCGTCCCCGAGCTCTGCGGAATCCCCGTCACCCACAGGGACCACGCATCCCTCGTGACCTTCATCACCGGACATGAGAAGAGCGACAGGGACGGCGACAGGGTCGACTGGTCCAAGCTCGTCGGAGGACACGGAACCCTCGTCATCCTCATGGGACTCGAGAACGCTGGAAACATCTCCAAGGGCCTCATCGAGGGAGGAATGTCCCCCGACATGCCTGCAGCGGTCCTCTCCAAAGGATCCACCCCCGACCAGAAGGTCTACGTGACCACCGTCGGAAAACTCGAGGAGACCATCAAGACCCAGAACGTCGCAACCCCCGGAATCATGGTCATCGGAACCGTGGTCCAGCTCAGGGACATCCTCGGTGACCTCGCATGACCACGGTGGGGTTCACGAGGCCCAGCGACAGGCTGGACGCAGGGATGAAGATCTGCGAGAGGATGGACCTGTCCTGCCTCTGTGCACCCTCACTCGAGCCGCAGCACGGCTCACCTGAAACATTCGCACTCGTCAAGAGGATACTCTCCGAGGGCAGTGCGTACTTCACCGTCTTCGCGAGCATCACCGCCATCGAGGAATGCGTGAAGGAGTTCGGAAAGGACATGCTCTCGGCATACCTCGACGAGACCTACGTCGCCTGCACGGGGGCCAGCACCGCGAAGGCCCTCAAGGAGATGGTCGGCCGTGACTGCGACCTGGTCCCCGAGGTCTACTCGGGAGAATGCGTCGCGGAGGAAATCAAGGACGAGGTCGGGGACAAGCTCGTGCTTCTCCTGAGGTCCGACTCCGGCGATGACAGGATCCGCACGATCCTCCAGGACGCGGGAGCGTACGTGGAGGACATGGCGGTCTACGGAATGGTCCCCGCCCCCTTCGGACCCATGCATGAGAGACTGCTCGACGGAATCGCATCCGGAGAGGTCAACGCGATGGTCTTCTCCAGTCCGATGACCGCCAGGACCTTCTACTCCCAGATGCAGGAGAGATTCGGAAAGGACAAGGCGGACGAGCTTCTGTCCGAGCTATTCAAGGTCGCCATCGGCAAGCCCACCAGGGAGGCGATGGAGGCGATGGGCATCGGAGTCGACGCCACTCCCGAGAAATCGACCTTCGAGGGAATGCTCCAGGTCGTCGCAGACAGGTTCAGCGATTCAGATAACTGACCTGCTCCACATTTTTGTTAAAACCATGTCCCTCCGTACGCGGAGGGAACAGACTCATCTCCTGACGATGATGCAGAGAACATCCTTGTCGGCAACGACGTGGTCCATACCGACGGTCTGTCCAGGGAACTTTGCGCTCTCTCCCCAGATCATCGCGTACCTGAAGGCGTTCTTGAAGTCCCTGTGGATGAGCTCGCAGACGTCTCCGACGGTGTTGCCCCTCTTGACGATGAGGGGAATGTCCATGTCAGCCTCCTGACCCTGGGGCTTGAGGAAGACACGGATCATGTCGATGGTCTCATAGATGGCCTGCTTGAGGTCGTCCATGTGGAGTCCGGTGGCCGCGGACACACCGACGCTGCGGTACAGATGGTGCATCTGCTGGACCTCCTCCAGCTGTCCAGGCCTTGCGAGGTCGCACTTGTTGATGGCCATGACGGCCCTGATGTAGACCCTGTTTCCTGCGAGGACGTCGAGCATCTGTTCCACGTCGATGTCCTCACGGACGACGACAGTGCAGTTGAGGTGACCGTACGCGCCGACCATGTCCTTGATGGTCTCCACAGAGATCTTGGTGAGCTTGAGGGTGGGTTTGACAATGATTCCGCCCTGCTGGGAGGTGGTGATGTTCACATCGGGAGCGTGCTGGTTGAGCCTGATGGCGGAGTTGTAGAGCTCCTTCATGAGGACGCTCATGTCAGGGTTGAAGATGTCCACGACGAGAAGGATGACATCGGCTGACCTGGCGGCAGCGATGACCTCCCTACCCCTTCCCTTTCCACGAGAGGCGTCCTTGATGAGTCCAGGCATATCCAGGATCTGGATCTTCGCGTGGTTGTACTCCATGACTCCGGGGACGACGTCGAGGGTGGTGAAGTGATATGCTCCGACCTCGGACTTGGCTCCGGTGAGCTGGTTGAGAAGGGTGGACTTTCCGACGGACGGGAATCCGACCAGAGCAACGGTCGCGTTTCCCGCCTTCTTGACATAGAATCCCTTGGTTCCACCGCCTGCCCTCGCGGACTCGATGCGTTTCTCCTTCTCGAGTGCGAGCTTGGCGATCTTCGCCTTGATCTTTCCGATGTGTGCCTCTGTGGCCTTGTTCTTTTTGGTGTTGGAAATCTCCTTCTCCAACTCTGCAATCTGCTCATCGATTGTCGCCATAGAAGCACCTCTTCAGGTCCACTGATACTCCCCTCTTATTTTATAGTATAGGGTGCGCGCAATAGAAATACGAGCAAACATTGCACCGTCCAATGACATCATCTCCGTTGACCGGCCAGGGACACATGGGCAGAAGGATAGTCGTCCTTCTGGTCGGACTCACGATCCTGGCATTCGGAATAGCGATGTCGAAGAAGGCCAACATCGGAACCACCCCGATCTCCTGCATCCCCGCGACACTCACGGACTGCTTCGGACTCACAATCGGGACGTGGACCATTCTTTTCAACATACTCCTCGTGGGCATCGAGGTCGCGCTCCTCGGCAGGAACTTCCACCCCGTGCAGGTCCTGCAGATCGCACTCGCGTTCTTCCTGGGACTGATGACCGATGCCTCCATGGAGGTGCTCACCTGGCTGAACGCGGACAGCTACCTCGAGCAATGGTTCTTCTGCGTCCTGGCCTGCGTTATCCTCGCATTCGGTGTGATGATGGAGATCAGGGCCAAGCTGCTGGTCGTCCCCGGAGACGGTCTCGTGATGGCCCTGGCGACCAAGGTCACCAAGTATCCGTTCCACAGGCTGAAGATCTTCGTCGACGCAACCATGGCCATCACCGCCTGCGTCATCTCCCTCCTCGCGGTGGGACACCTTACCGGCGCCAGGGAGGGAACGATCTTCGCCGCCCTCGCGGTCGGAACCTTCATCGGATTCTACAGGGCGAGGTTCGGCGGATACATCGACCGCCTGCTCGGTGACTCGGAGGAGTGAACCTGCCGGAGCTCCCAGAGATCGAGACGGTCAGACGCGTCGTCGGTCCCCAGGTCACAGGATGCCGCATCATCGGTATCGAGATGAACAGGGACAAGATCATCGGGCATCCGGATCCGACGGGATACATCGCGGGGATCACCGGAAGGACCATCGTGTCCGCGGACCGCAGGGGAAAGGGACTCATCTTCAGACTGGACGACAGAGGCAGGTTCATCATCCGCTTCGGGATGACCGGACAGCTCATCGTCGTCCCCTGGGACTTCCCCGCAGAGAAGCACACCCATATCGTGTTCAGGCTCGAGGACGGAAGGCAAATGTGGTACATCGACACCCGCGTCTTCGGCAAATCCTGGTATGTGCCAGCGGACGAGGAGGACACCCACTCCGGACTCGAGGACCTCGGTCTCGAACCATTCGACAGCCGCCTGACCGGACCATACCTCAAGGGCAGGCTCGGACACAGGGGAGTCACCATCAAGGAGGCACTGCTGGACCAGTCCGTCGTGACCGGGCTCGGGAACATATGGTCTGACGAACTTCTGTTCCGCGGCAGGATCTGTCCCGAGACACCCTGCAGGGAACTGTCCGATGCCAGATGGAGGACCATCGCCGGACTCATCCCCGAGGTCATGGAGTTCGGGATCGAGAAGAACGCCATCACGCCCGAGGAGTATCTGGAGGGAAAGGGAAGGAATTACTACGACATCGACTACCTGGAGGCGTACGGGCACGAGGGTCGTCCCTGTCCCCGCTGCGGAACGCCGTTCAGACGCTCCGTCATCGGCGGAAGAAGCAGCTGCTGGTGTCCCAGATGCCAGAGACACCGCTGAACCCAGCCAACCTTTTTATCATAATTTAAAAATGGGTCACCATGAACAGCTATGGGAACAACTCATTCCTTGGGAAGGAACTCGGTCCTCTGACCGTGGGACAGCTCATCGCGATAGTCATCTCCATGGCGGTGGGCCTTCTCCTGC
>JAKSHU010000028.1 GCA_024399175.1 archaeon | reverse complement strand
CTGGTTGGTGAGCTGTGCGTAGAGCTCCACGATCTGGGAGACTCCCGCGGCTCCGATGGGGTATCCCTTGGCCTTGAGGCCTCCGGAAGTGTTGACCGCGATCTTTCCGGCGTCGAACTTGGTGCATCCCTCGAGGAAGGCCTTTCCGGCCTTGCCCTTGGCGTAGAGTCCCATGTCCTGGAGTGCCATTACTCCGGCGACGGTGTAGTCGTCGTGGACCTCCGCGACCTGGATGTCCTTGGCGGTGATTCCGGCGATCTCGTACGCCCTCTGTGCGGCGACGGTGGATGCGTCGAACTGGGTGATGGACTGCCTCTGGAACAGTGCCAGGCTGTCGGATGCCTGGGCTGTGGCGACCCTGACGTAGTTGTCGGTGTACTTCTTCGCATCCTCGAGGGGGCAGAGCACGACGGCTGCCGCTCCGTCGGAGATGGGTGCTCCGTCGAACATTCCGAGGGGCTCGGAGGTGGCTCCGGACTTAAGGACGGTGTCGAGCTTGATCTCCTTCCTGAACTGCGCATCCTTGTTGAACTGTCCGTGGTAGTGGGAGTTGTACGCGCAGGCGGCGATCTCCTCGCGGGTCGCGATCCCGTCCGCCATCATCCTGCGGGCGATCATCGCGTAGAGGGAGGTGAGGGAGAGTCCCATTCCGGCCTCCCAGTCCGCGTCGGTGGTTCCGTTCATGACCTCGTTGACGGAGTCGTCGTCAAGGTCGGTCATCTTCTCGGCTCCGCCGCAGATGACGACGTCGTGCATTCCGGACGCGACCGCCATGACGGCCTGCCTGAAGGCGACTCCTCCGGATGCTCCGCCGGCCTCGATGGAGGTGGAGGCGATGTGCCTTCCGGCCATTCCGGTGTAGTCGGCGACCAGTGCGTCGATGTGCTGCTGCTTGATGAAGCGGCTGGACATGTTTCCGATGTACAGCGCGTCGATCTCGTCTCCGGAGAGGTTGGCGGACGCCATCGCCTTCATTCCGGCCTCGAGACCGAGCGCCCTGAAGGACTGTCCCCAGAGTTCTCCGAACTTGGTGCTTCCTGCTCCTATGACTGCTACTTCCCTCATTTTCACTCCTCCGGCATCTTGATGGTCTCTTTGAACTTGGCGTAGATCGCGTAGTCGATGTACACGACGTTGGAAAGGATCTTGTCCAGGATGGGTGCGTTGTCCCTCTGGTAGTTGAGGATCTCGTCGGTGACGGTGATGTCGAACGCGTCGGATCCTGCTCCGGATCCGTATGAGGTCACGAGGATCCTGTCTCCGGGCTTCGCCTGGTCGAGGACGTGTGCCAGACCGAGGGGGACGGCTCCGGAGTAGGTGTTTCCGATGACGGGGGTCAGGAGTCCGGGTGCGAGCTGCTCGTCGGTGAAGCCGAGCATCTTGGCGGCCCTGGTGGGGAATTTTCCGTTGGGCTGGTGGAGGACGACGTAGTTGTAATCGGCGGGGGTGGTTCCCATGGCCTCCATCATCATCTTGGCGGCGGAGGTGACGTGCCTGAAGTAGGCGGGCTCTCCGGAGAACCTTCCTCCGTGGACGGGGTACATCATTCCCTCGCGCCTCCAGAAGTCGGGGGTGTCGGTGGTGAAGGACAGGGTCCTGTTGATCTCGGCGATGACCTTCTCGCTTCCGATGAGGTATGCGGCTCCTCCGGCGGACGCGGAGTACTCGAGGGCGTCCCCGGGTGCTCCCTGGGAGGTGTCGGCTCCGATGGCGACGGCGTACTTGACCATCTCAGACTTGACGAGTCCCATCGCGGCCTGGATACCGGCGGTTCCGGCCTTGCATGCGAACTCCAGGTCGGCGGCGGTCATGGCGGGGGTGGCCCCGATGGCCTCGGCGACGATGGAGGAGGTGGGCTTGACAGCGTAGGGGTGGGACTCGGATCCGATGTAGATGGCCCCGATGTCCTGGGGGTCGACCTCGGGGACACGGTCGAGCATGTCCCTGGCGGCGGTGGTCGCGATGGTGACGGTGTCCTCGTCGGGGGAGGGGACGGACTTCTGGGTGATCATCAGACCCTTTCCCATTGCGGCGCCGTTGGCACCCCAGACGCGTCCGATCTCGTCGGGCTTGATCCTGTATTTGGGCACGTATGCCCCGTAACTTACTATACCTACCATGTTCAGTTCCCTTCCTTGAGTGCTGAAAGTCTTTCGATGAGCCTGTCCACGTCGAGGTCGGTGACCACGAGGGGGATCCCCTCGAGCTCCGCGAGCTTGACGGCAAGCTTGTCGGTCTGATCGGGTCTCTGATAGACGACCATCGCAGGGGTCAGCGGGTGGGCGCGGATGGCGACCATCGGGGAGCGTCCGTAGTGGACGTCCGTGAAGATGAGCGCACGCTCGGTGCTCCAGCCGTATATCTTGAGGTAGTCCTGCGAGCTGAGGCTGAGGATGGCCTTGAGGGAATCCACGATGGTGAATCCGTAGATCCTCTTGGCGGGGGTCTTGACGGGATTGATGTTCTCGCCCGTGATGGCGCGTATGAACGCGCCCTCGTCTACTCCCTGAGGGTACTCGCCCATCGCGATGACACAGTCCAGCCTGCTGTCGGGCATGTACTTGGTGGTCACCGGGGAGCCCTTCTCCTCGTCCAGTCTCAGGAAGGCGTCGACCATCTTGCGTATGACCGCGACTCCGGGGGACTTCCTCCTCCCGGACTCGTAGTCGCTGATGACGGAGTGCGACACCTCCATGGCGTCTGCCAGCTCGTACTGGGAGAGTCCGAACTCCTCCCTCCACTTGCGAATTGCCTTTCCAGGCTCCGCGGCGAGAGTTATCTCGCCCGCGATCTTCTCCCTGAACTCGTCAGACATCAGTTGTTGTCAAGTTTGGTAGATATATAATGATGTCGTAGTCGGAATACGGTGATTGACGATTTATTGCGATTGCCGAGATGTTCGGACGGCGGATGACGAAGTTCATCCGCCGAATGCACGCCTGTACTCCTCACCGAATCTAGCCTGATATGGAGGACATGAACCGAGGGCACGGAGTAAGAACTGGTCCAGCCCTGTTCCTCCATCCTGTTTGAGTATCTCATACAATGCAGGATAATCCGCCTCGACCAGAGCCTCCGAGTACGACCTCACCTTGGAACGGACATCGATGTCGAGACCCGCCCTCTTGAGAATGACATCCAGATCAGGATCGTTTATGATGGGAATTACCCTGTCCCTGAACACACTGTCTCTGAAGAGGTCTCCCGAACAGAACGACTTCTTGAAAGGCCCGTGCTGATCGACATCGATGATTGGAAATATCTTCAGATCGGGCATCTTGACTCTCCTGCGTGGATGATAATCGAGCCTGGGGAAATATTTGTGAAGAGACTGTTCTGAATCGAATGGTTCACCTGTGAGCACTGACGCGACATTGGGTAGATCGACTGTTCCAGCACCCTTTTCCGGATAGATCTCCACAGGAAACCTCAATCTCCTGCTGATGTCCTTCACCAGAATACGTTCGGACTCGCCGTGGACGATAACGATGGTGTTCGAGGTCATTGGGACTCCTGAGGATCCTCGAAATACTCGTCAGCAATCTCGAGAATGTTCAGCTCTCCGATGTATGGAATGCCTCCGTAGACTCCACCGAGATACCGGTCCCGGTTGTTGTGGTTCTTCTGGGTGCGGGCTATGCTGTGGAACGAGGTTATGTCCTTCCTCCCCTCCGCATCGATCCTCAGAACATAGACCGATTTTGGGTCCAGAACCTCCAGCAGAGAGGTGTTGTGGGTGGTGATGATGAGCTGCCCCTTGATCTCGGGAATAATCTCCTTCATCATCTCGAAGACCAGATTGTCATGGATGTTGCTGTCAAGCTCATCGATGAATCCGACGGAACCGCTCGCGCAGTGCATCAGAGGGGGAAAGATCTTCGCGAGCTTCCTGGTACCCTTCGACTCCTGTTCGAAAGGTATGTCACGCACCGTTCCGCCGATCATCTTCCTGAGGTACAGGGTGTATTGGACGTGATCGTTGTACTCCTTCTCCTTGTAATACACTCCGCGGACATCAGAATAAAGTCTGGTGAAGAACTTTCCCAGCGCGGTCTCGTTCCTTCTCAGTCTGGACAGCTCCGTCTTCGGTATCATGCCCTCGCTCAGATCGGACATCGACTCGAATGGCTGATCCACGACGTTCAGCTTCAGGTCGCGGATGTAATCAAGGATCACCCCCAGTCCCCCGTGGACGTTGTCGTTCATGAACGAGGGATTGTTGAGTGAATACTGCTCGTTGAGGATGGCAAGGAGGGTGTGATTGCCCCAGTATTTTCCGACCTGCTCTCTCAGATCCTTCTGAAACCTCTTGGAGAACACCGAATCATTCAGAGACGCCTGTATCGCTCCATCCTCTAGGGTGCAGCTGAAGAACTGGGTGACGTTCTTGCGGTAGACATGGTTCAGGTGCTCCCTGACAATCCGTCCATCGGTCCCGAACGCCATGCCATACTCGGCATCATTCCCGTTCACCTCGAAGATGAATGAGAGCACCATATCCTCGGCGGAGCCTATCATTCTGGAGGGGATCGAATGACTGCGAATGTCCGTGTTGACTTTCGACAGGGAGCTACCCAATGCATCCAGCAGATGATCCAACGACTCCTTGATCAATCTGCCCTCCTCACCCGATTCGGGACCCAGCGGCGCAGTGCGAAGTTTCTCCAGCACCTCGGCCTGATTGACCAGTCTGGTGCCGACACTGGACTTGAGGAATGCGATGGATTGGACCAGATTGGTCTTGCCGGATCCGTTCTCGCCGTAGATGGTGATGAACGGCTGTGCGACCCCCTTCTTGGAACACATGTCGAACTCCAGGTTCTCAAAGGATCTGAAGTTCCTCAGGACTATCTTCTTGAACATGTTAACAAGCAGAAAATGCAATTCTACAATATATAATTTCATAAAAACTGATACAAAATGTATCAGAATTCTATATTATATGTTCATTGCGTGTACATTTTCGGTATCGAGATGTGTTGCCGCCCCACCATTCCGAAGCGAGTATCTCCGGTCTACGGACCGTACCGGGAGAGGATGTCGGAAAGACACACAGCCCCAGGGGAGACGGTCTTGCTCCCGTTACAACAGGTGTTGCTCATCCATCGAGTTCCCACTGCAGCATACCAGCACATCCGTGGATTACGGGGCCCCAGTACAGTATATAAATAGGGACGACGGTGGTTGACATATGTCCGAGACCGAGCTCTGGATCATCTTCGCAGTCCTGTTCACGGCCATCCTCCTGACGGACCTCCTCAGGTCCGGAAGTCGAAACGACCGTGGAAGGAGCGCGGTCGTCTACATCTCCGTCGCGCTGGCCTTCGGAGTGCTCGTCACGCTGGTACTGGGTACCGGTTCCGGTTCCGCCTATTTCGCGGCCTACGCCATCGAGATGACGATGTCGGTGGACAACCTGTTCGTCTTCATTCTTCTCTTCGCACTGTTCAGGATCCCGACCGAGCACCAGCACAGGGTGCTGTTCTGGGGGATCATCGGCGTGCTGGCGTTCCGCGCGGTGTTCATCCTGGTCGGAGCGAACATCCTGGAGATGTTCCCCTGGACCTGCTATGTCTTCGGAGCCGTCCTGATCCTCTCCGCCGTGAAGACGGTGATGCCAGAGAAGGAGGGGAGGGAGTCCAGAATCGCCGGGTTCATGATAGGGAAGGGTTCCTCCGAGATCCGCTCGGGAAGGTTCGTCGAGAGGATCGACGGGAGACTGGTGATGACCCCTCTGCTCCTGTGCCTGATCACCATCGAGCTGACCGACCTCATGTTCGCCTTCGACTCGGTGCCCGCGGCATTGTCCATATCAACGGATGTTTTCATCGTGTACACCTCCAACATGTTCGCGGTGCTGGGTCTCCGTTCCCTCTTCCCCGTGGTGAACGGCGCGCTGTCGAAACTCAGGTACATGAAGTACGGGCTGTGCGTGATCCTGGTGTTCGCGGGACTGAAGATGATCCTGTCGGAGTGGGTACACATCGACCCGGTCGTTTCGCTGGGGATCACCGTCGGGGTTCTCGCGGTGACTGCCCTCGCGTCCGCGAGGGCACCGGATCAGTGAAGAAGCTCCTCGATTGTGCACCCGAGCGCACGTGAAAGACGCATGATCGTCTCTCCCCGGGCATTCACGAGGTCCTGCTCCCCGCGTTCGTACGCCCCGATGGTGCTCGGACCGACGCCGGAAAGGATGGAGAGCTGCCCTCTGCTCAGCCCCCGCTTCCTGCGGAGGGCCGTCAGTGTCGGCACGGGATGGAGACGCCTGTCGAATACGTCGACAAGCTTACTCAGGTCCGCCTCGTGATAGGGATCGTAGAGTGCCAGGAGTTCGGAAAGCGTCATCACGGAGAACAGGCGGGAGAAGGTCGTGTCGAGATGCCATTGGACGTGTGCGAGCGCGAACCCCGCCCAGTACTCCCTCCCGAACACGGGGGGATTCTCGCGGACGACCTCCCTCCCGAGGATGAACGACAGGAGCTCCTGGGGAGACATCCCGCCGTTGTACTTCGGACTCCCCCTCCCGAACACGTCGGAGTACGGGGATTCCGAGAAGACCTCCTCGAAACGTTCCGGAGGAACGGACTCCTGCGACAGTGCCAGCTCGAACACGCTGCCGAGGATCTTCCTGGACCTGGACAGATAATAGTCGGGATAGGCGCGGATCGCCATCGGAACCTCAGATGTCGAGCTCCCTCTTCAGGAGGTCGACGATGCTCTGCATCACGCAGAGCCTGGCGGCCTTCTTGTTGTTGGCGGGTACTGCGCTCCAGGGCGCGTTGGGGGTGTTGGTGGTGCGCATCATCCTGTCGACGTATCCGTCGTAGTCGTCCCATTTCTCGCGGTTCCTCCAGTCCTCGTCGGTGAGCTTCCACTGCTTGAGGGGGTCCTCCCGCCTCTCCTCGAACCTCTGCAGCTGGGTCTCGCTGTCGATGTCGAGCCAGAACTTCAGGACCATCCCTCCCGCGTCGGTGAGCATCCTCTCGAAGGCGTTGATCTCCTGCGCAGAGCGGCAGTAGTCGTCCTCGGAGCAGAATCCCTCCACGGGTTCCACCAGCATCCTGCCGTACCAAGAGCGGTCATAGATGGAGACCTGCCCGCGGGAGGGGAGGGTCCTGGCGAACCTCCACAGGTAGGTGTGCGCCAGAGCCTCCTCGGAGGGGGCCTTGACGCGGGTGACGGTGTATCCGCGGGGGTTCAGGGCGTGGCAGACGTGCTTGATGGCGCCGCCCTTGCCGGCGGCGTCCCAGCCCTCGAAGCAGAGCGTGAGGGAGCGGTCGCTGGAGGCAAGGAGGATCTGCAGCCGGGCGAGCTCGGCGCTGAGCGCGTCCATCCTCTCCTGGTAGTCGTCCGACTCGGCGTCGAGGTCGAGGCCCTTGCGGGGGTTGGGATATGAGGGACACTCGTTGTCGGAGGTGCCGGGGCATCCGCCCTTTATGCAATGCTTCAGACGCTTCACGACGGTCTCCACGATCTCGGTGACGGTGTCCTCCGTCCTGCCGACCTCGATAACGTCCCAGGGGGCGTGGTCGGTGTCGGTCATCTTTATGAGCTTGGGCATGACGGCGCGGAACTTGACGCGGTCGACGTGGTCGACCGAGAGGAAGGTGTGGTTGAGCGGAGTGTAGGCGCGGTAGTCCTCGGCATGACGCTTCAGGATCTCGGGGGTGACGGTGAGACAGATCTTGATGAGATAGGTGCCGCTGTCCACGAGGTACTCCTCGAACCTCCTGACGGCATCCATCTGCTCTTTGAGGGAGTCCTCGTCTCCGTCATAGCGGTCGACGACCATGGAGTACCAGGACCTGTCGTAGAGGGCGATCTCCCCCTTGCCGGGAGTGGCGTCGAGGAGGTCGGCGATGTGGCCGGTGCCCCTGTGGGTGGCGTCGAAGTGGTGGTATCTGATCCCCATGGGCTCGAGGACACGGTCGAACTCGTTGACGACCCTGCTGATGACCCTTCCGCTGCCACCCTCGAAGAGGATGGCCACGGGCTGGCCCTTGAGGACCAGGTCTATCTGGAGGGTGTTGAGCTGTTCTTCGAGTTCGTCGGGGATCAGGGAGCGCATGGGTGGAGGAATCCCGCCCAGACATTAATTGATTTCCCAAAACATATCCAGCATCCGGCGTCTTGACGACATATAGGAATAAGTTCACATAGCGACGAATGTGACTAGGATGACAATTCCGAGCGAGACCGGATAGAATACACGGTTGATTTTGTTGAAAGCACACTCGCATAGGGGATTGTTTTCCATCTCTGTGGTGACATCCAATGACATAAGCGAAAATGCCGATTGGCAATCCGATTCCTCATCGAGCAGTTTTGAGATACGGGAATATCTCTGCCGATATGCACGCTCCAACCTTAGGTAATATGAATCCATCCACCACAACACGCCGATGTAAACAAGAACACATGCAGACAACCAGGAGCTGACATCTCCCCGAGTCAATCCCAGGAAAAACAGAAGCGATGAGGAGAGCCAGGCTTTTATTCTGAAAGAGTTGGTGGCCATACGGTCGATGCATCTCTCGGTGAACTCCAGATTTTTGAGTACGAGTTCCCTGTCCTGCCCCCTGTTCATGATTCACCACCTACTATCGATCGTCTTGACCATGTTGAAATCCTGCCAGTTGCTCCGATTCTGCAACGCGATATCGAGATAGTACTCTGGCTTACGGATGAAATTGTCCCACTTGCAGAGACAGATGTAGGAACTTTTCCCATCACGACCGTTGAACATGTTCCGGTTGATGATCTGGAACAGGTTCTTCGTATTCACCACCGTAACCCCGTTCGAGGTTCTCATGGCATACTCGTAACGACCCTGTTTATCCGGCAACGCCACGGCGAGCACAGCATTCATGTAGCTGGTTCCAGTGGTGCGAGACTTGTTCCTGAGTGAATATGCGATTTCCCAGGGGATCCACTGCTTATCCTCATGAAGATTGGGCACCTTCATTCCCGCAGAAACGAGAACAATCGTCACGCTCGTATAGAAGATACGATCTGACAGGGTCTTCTGGATATATTCTGGAGCGTATTCGGTGAGATCATCCCCATCCTTCTCCCCACGATAATTCAGCTCGGTGTCACTCAGTTCTCTGGTGAGCAGATCCACATAATCCCGTGCAGTGGTGTTGACGATGTGACCGATCTGACGAACGTTCCTATCGTGGTATTTGTATGACACGAAATAATTTCTGCCCATTGAATGAACAGAACCACCATAGTTTATAAAGACTGACAAATCACATCCTCCAACAATCTTTCTTGACAACACCCATACACAGCGCATCACATCTGAAATCAATGATGACGTTAGACAAACCATCATCAATTGGTTCCAGAGACATCACATCCACCTGTTCCTCTCCCACTCCCTCGAGCAGCTCCTCCTCTCCTCCCTGGCGGGACAGTCCTCGAATCCCCTGCCCATCATCCCCGTGAGCCTGGGCCTCAGCCACCTGGTGATCCAGTCCCTGCATCCGTAGTATCCGGACTCCATCATCTTGGCCCCGATGAGCGCCTCGATTAGCCTGTTCACCGCATCCTCTGGGGAGCAGATCCCCTCCTCGACGGCGATCCTTCCCAGCAGCATCGTCCTCCCGGGACTCCTCTGGATGTCGGAGATCCTCCTCCCCCTCTTGCCCTCGGAACACAGGGTCTCCGCCAGGACCAGCTCCAGCACCGCATCCCCGACCTCCGCCAGGGCGCGGTTGCGGCACTCGTCCGCGTTGAACCCCTCGTTGACGCAGGTGACCTTCTCGGTGCAGAGGGCCTTCTCCAGGAGTGACAGGTCGCGGATGCGGAGGTCCAGCCTCTCGTTCAGAGTCGTGAGATGATCGTTGTCCATGGGGATTGACAGCAGCTTCCGTGATAATAGCACCATACCGTATCCGTTCCCTGAGATTCCGGAGAACATGTTCGGGCCCCTGCACCAATATCATTATCATTCATCCAGAGCATACATGTGTCTATGGCAATACTGGTCACCGGCGGTGAGGGTTACATCGGCTCCCACTGCGTCATCGCATTGATCGATGCGGGGTATGATGTGGTCATCTTCGACAACGAGTCCACTGGATTCGCATCGACCGGAAAGACACTGAAGAGCATAGGATCCAAGGGAAAGGTAACCGACGTCGTGAAGGGAGACCTTCTCGTCACGGAGGATCTCGAGAAGCTCTTCTCCACCCATGACATCGACGCGGTCATCCATTTCGCGGCATTCTCCCAGGTCGCGGAGTCCATGACCGATCCCTCCAAGTACTACAGGAACAACGTGACCGGAACGATGAACCTCCTCGATGCGATGGTGAGGCACGATGTGAAAAAGATCGTGTTCTCCTCCACGGCTGCGACCTATGGCGAACCTGTCTATGTTCCCATCGATGAGAAGCATCCTCAGAATCCAATCAATCCCTACGGAAGGACCAAGCTCGACATCGAGTACATGATGGACGATTACGACCGCGCATACGGTCTGAAATCCGTGAGGCTGAGATACTTCAACGTTGCCGGTGCGGACACCAAGGGAAGGGTTGGTGAATGCCACGATCCAGAGACGCATCTCATCCCCAACATTCTGAAGTCCACCTTCGGGGACGGAAAGGTCTTCCGCATGTTCGGAACCGATTACGACACCCGTGACGGAACCTGCGTGAGGGACTACGTCAACGTCGAGGATCTCTCTGACGCGCACGTGCTGGCACTTCGTTATCTCGAGAACGGAGGGGACACTGATTTCTTCAACCTCGGAACCAACGAGGGATCTACTGTAAAGGAAGTGTTCGCAGTATGCGAGAAGGTCACTGGTAAGAAGATTCCTGTGTCTATCGAGGGTAGAAGGCCCGGAGATCCTGCCACACTTGTTGCTGATAACTCGAAGGCGAAAGAGGTTCTCGAATGGGCACCCAGAAGGGATCTTGACCATTCCGTGAAGACCGCCTACGACTGGGAAGTGAAGAAGAGAAACGCCTGAGATGGGAAAATGCAGGAGACCGTACTTAACCGCATCCAGATCCAGAGGAAACTGGTAAAGGGTGAGGTGCTGAAACTCGACTCCCATTTCGATCTTCTTCCTGTCAGGAAGTACAGAGATTACTGTGGGATCACCTCGTTCAGATGCAATGTTGATTCCGATGGACCTCTTGCCGTCAAGGTTCTGCTCTATGATTCCGCTTGTTCGGAGACCGTCGTTGATTCCCCGGATTTCGAGGCCGGCGAGAACGTGGTGGCAGGGTTCTGCATCGAGGCTCTGGAAGATTGTACAGTATACTCGATGTATATCACGTGCCAGGCGGAACCGAAGGAGATCAACTTAGCATTATGTATCTGCACATACCATCTCGAGGATGCTGTTCGGGATAAGGTCGCCAAGGTCGGGGATCTTGCAGAGATCTACATTACCGACAACGGACAGTCCCTGGGGGACGTTCCAGGGGCACATGTGTTTCCTTCACCGAATTACGGTGGGAGCTCCGGATTCACGAATTCCCTTGTGGAAGCTGCCAAGAATCCTGTGATAACCCATTTCATCCTGAATGATGACGATGCGGATCTCGATCCGGAGGTGCTGTTCAGAACCAAGGCGTTTCTGTCCCTGTGTCAGAAGGATGTCTGCATATGCGGTTCGATGATCGATGCGGATGATCGTTGCAGCATCGTTGAATCAGGTTCCAGGTTTGAAGGGACCGAGATATTGCCCTTCGACAAGGATTGCAATATCACCAATCTAGAGGACAATGTGAAAATGGAAAGGCCGAAGGACATCCAATATGGTGGCTGGTGGTACTTTGTCTTATCAAGAAGTGCATTCGAGGAGACGGGTCTGCCGCTGCCGTTATTCATCAAGATGGATGATGTGGAATATGGCTGTAGGATTAATAGAGAAAAGATCACCCTTGTGGGAGTCTCGGTTTTCCACAGGGATTTCGCTTCTAAGTATTCCCCTGTGAATTATTACTACTACATCCGCAACCTTCTGGTGACAGGGTGCGTGTCAGGCAAAATCGAGAAACACCATCTTGATGAGATCATCTCGAAGATCTACCTGGAGATTGCCTGTTACCGGTACTCAAATGCAGAGATGATGATTCTTGCGGTCAAGGATTTCCTCAAAGGTCCTGAACATGTTTTTAATCAATACAAAGAAGGAATGATCAAACCGTTGACTCCTGTGAAAATCATACCTTTATGGGATTTTATTGAGACCCCTATAGCGAAACCTGCTGGATTCAGTTTTAGGAAATACACCATGAATGGTGCATTGCTTCCCTCCAAGGGAAAAGTCAGAAGGAAGATCGGCGATATGCAGACCAGCGATTTCTACAGGGTGGGGGAAGTGTTGTATGAAATCGATGATGAATCTGGATTCTTGGCAGATAAATCCCTACTCAGTTCAATATCCTTGACTGTGAAAACAAAAACAATAGGTCGCACTTTAGGTAGGGATTTTGATAGATTATCCAAGCAATATGTCCTGTATAATGAAACCTATACAAACTCTCTTTAATAGACAATAATATACTGGCACTCATGTCCAAGATTCTCGTCGTTGGTGCAGGCATCTCCGGTGCCACCGTTGCCAACGTACTTTCACGTAACAGAGATAATCAGATCACAGTCATTGATAAATTGAATCATGTCGGAGGAAACTGTTATGATTATCGTGACGAGAACGGAATCATGATCCACAAATACGGATCCCACATCTTCCATACATCCGATAAAGAGGTCTGGGAATTCCTCAAGCAGTTCACCGATTTCAACACCTATATGCACAAGGTCGTCGCAGTCATCGAAGGAAATGAACTGCCAATCCCTTTCAATTTCAATACAATTCAGGCAGCATTCCCTAAAACTCTGGCGGACCGTATCGAACAGAAGCTTCTTTCCAAATTCAAATACGGAACGAAAATCCCTATCAAGGACTTCATGGAACAGGATGATGAGGATCTCAAGTTCCTTGCAGAGTACATTTATGAGAATGTATTCCTGCATTACACCGAGAAACAGTGGGGAAAGGATCCTTCCCAGATCGACGGTGCGGTTACTGCAAGGGTTCCGGTCTATCTTTCGAGAGATGACAGGTATTTCCAGAACACCTATCAGGGCATTCCGCTCAATGGTTACACCGCCATGATCCAGAAGATGCTGGATGCACCCAACATCGAATTGAAGCTTGATACCCCCATGAAATCCGTTGATTCTTCAGAGTATGATCAGATATTCTACACCGGAGCAATCGACGAATTGATGGATTATGAACTTGGACCGCTTCCGTACCGTAGTGTCTATTTCAAATTAGAAACTTATGAAAAAGAACATTACCAATCTGGTGCGGCAGTCAACTATCCAAATAATTATGATTTCACCAGGATTCATGAATACAAGTATTACCTGGATGACAAATCTGATGTAACCGTGATTGCCAAAGAATATTCAGAAGATTTTGTTCCAGGTAGAAATGATCCTTATTACCCTATTTCGTCAGATTCAAATCAAGCATTATATGAGAAATATGTTGCTTTGGCAAAAAAGAAATACCACACAATGAACTTTTTGGGAAGATTAGGGGATTATAAATATTATGATATGGATAAAGCTATAAAAAGAGCATTAGAATGTGTAAATGCTAGTAATTAAAAATAATACTCCATATGATTAATAATATATTGGGGATTTCTCCCCCATATCATATTATTCATCCTGTAATAAGATAATCACTCACTCTGAAGAAGAAGGTTGGGACATTTTTTCGGTTCTTCACGGATTAAGGTAGAAACGTAATCGGGGAAGTGTTGCTGAACTTTC
>JAKSHU010000027.1 GCA_024399175.1 archaeon | reverse complement strand
TTACGTACCTTCCGATTTTGAGCTCCCTGAGCTCTTTCATCTCCCACTCTGCCATGGTTATTACCTTCTATTTTTGCGAAAGGCTACGCTCACATTATCCGTTTGTTGAGCTCCCTCAAGTACTGGGGAGTGACTGCGATAATTATTGCTGAGCGCATCCTAATCGTGACCACTATTGGTCGGATGCATTTATAGGTTGCCTTATAATTATATAAGAGTGTGGTGGCGGGAGGAGACTCCTCCCACCCCCGTTAAGATCATTTGCGGCGCGGCTTGCCGCCGTGGAAGTTCCTGCCCTTTCCTCTGCCGCCGTGATTTCCGTTGGCGGGCCTCTCCTTCTTCTTCGGAGGGTCTGGGTATTTGCGTTTTATGTCCGCGATGCGGGCCTTGAGCTCTTGGTTGAGGCGGTCTCCACAGAACTCTCCCTTGTATTGGTCGACCTTGGCCGCGATGAGCACCTTTCCCGCCAGGGCGCGGGCGATGTTGCCTCTTTGCCAGTAGGGGGCCTTCCTGAGGTCTGGGTATTGGTAGATCACACCGTGCTTGGGCGGGTTCTTCCCGGAGCGCAGATGCCTGAACATGGCCTTCTCCGCTCCCAGCAGCTGCAGGGTGGATGACGGCAGGGATGCCAGCCTCTCGAGTCCTCCTGACAGGGAGATTAGCCTGGCGGACAGGGGACCTCCGAGTATGGCGCACATATTGGGGCACAGCTGCTCCACGAGCTCGGTGATGTACTCCTCGGTGTCCCTGCGGTCGTCGTAGATCCTGCTGAGAGAGTCTCCCAGGTTCTGGACGGCTCTGATGTCCTCCGGGTCGAAGTCCGATCCCATCGAGGCGAGGTCGAGTCCCAGCTCATCGATGATCCCCTCGCGCTCCCCGTGCCTCGCGATGAGGAGGGGGTACCTCTCGTCCTTCGCGAGGTCGGCCAGCTCAGGGAAGTGCATGCCGTACCACTCGTGCAGCCTCTCGCTGAGGAGGTTGGAGACCTCGATGAGGTCGTCCAGATATCTGATGGCCTGGACGAGGCTCTTGTCCCTTGAGAGGGGTTCGGAGGTCCTCAGCTTGCCCAGGTTGAGCATGACGTCGTGCATGAACACGTCAGTGAAGCCGTAGTCTCCTGCCACGATGAACGAGGAGTCGTACACCTCGGGCTTTCCGAGCTCGGACTGTCTCCTGTCTCCTACGGCGAGCTTCTGGCGGCCCTGTGCCAGCTCCCTCTCCTCGGGGAGGACTCCTCCTCTCTGGATCTCCGCCAGTTTCTCGGCGGTGGCGACGGCGTCCATAGGCATCAGGCGCTTGTCCATGACCCTGTTGGATTTGTCATCAACGAGGAACACGCCGAACCATTTCGTCACAAGTATGACCATGTCATCTCATCTCCCTTAGCTTGATGATCTCGTCCATCGGAAGCTCCTCCGCATCCCCCGCAAGAATCTGCAGGTGTGCCTGGAACTCCAGTTCCTCCATGCGGTTGTAGGCCTCCTCGAGGGTCCTTCCCTGGGTCAGGGCCCCGTGCTTGGCCATGAGCATGGCCGGGGCATGGGAGTATTCCATCACCGCGTCCACGAGCTCCTTGGAGCCCGGGGTGGCGTACCTGCAGGTGGGGACGACGTCCAGGAGGAGGACCCCCTCGGGCGTGAGTGTGCTCTTGAGGTCCTCTCCGCGTGTGAGGATGGCGAGACAGTAGAGCGGATGACAGTGGACCACCGCGTTGGTCTCGGGATTGTCCCTGTAGATTCCCAGATGGAACTTGTGCTCTATGGAGGGCTTGCCGCCCGAGATGACGTTTCCGTCCATGTCCATCCTGACGAGGTCGTCCTCGTGGATGAGGCCCTTGTTGACTCCGCTGGGCGTGATGAGGATCTCGTTCTCGTTGAGACGGACGCTCATGTTGCCTCCCGCGGACACCGTGAGTCCACGCTGGTACAGCATGTGGCAGCACTCCACGAGGCGTTTTCTAGCGAACATCTCGTTCGTCATTCTTTCATCTCAGCGATCTCGGAGGGCTTGAAGATTCCCTTCTCGGTGATGAATCCGGTGACCAGTTCCGCGGGGGTGACGTCGAACGCGGGGTTGAGGGCCTTGGATCCGACGGGTGCGATCCTGGTGCCTGCGACCATGGTCATCTCGGTCTCCGACCTCTGCTCGATGACGATGTCCTTTCCGCTCTTGGTGTTGAAATCGAAGGTGGACACGGGGGCGGCGACGTAGAACGGGATGCCGAAGTGCTTGGCGACGATTGCCTTGTCGAAGGTTCCGATCTTGTTGGCGAAGTCTCCGTTGGCCGCGATGCGGTCTGCTCCGACGATGATCATGTCAACTCCCTGGGACATGTAGTAGGCGGCGGATCCGTCGGGGATGATGGTATGGTCGATGCCCTCCTGGTTGAGCTCCCATGCGGTGAGCTGCATTCCCTGGAGACGGGGACGGGTCTCGGATGCGTACACGAAGAACTTCTTTCCGGAGTCGTGTGCGTTCCTCATCGGTGCGAGGGCGGTTCCGACGTCCACGGTCGCCAGGGCCCCTGCGTTGCAGTGGGTCATGAGCTTCATTCCGTCCCTGATGAGCTTTCCTCCGTACTCTCCGATGGCACGGCATTTGTTCACGGTGATGTCGGAGTACTCGTCGGCGGCCTTAACGGGATCGGCCCCGTCCTTGAGCCTCGCGAGCATCCAGTCGGTGGCGTAGAAGAGGTCGTATGCGGTGGGCCTTGCGGACTTGATGAACCTGGCGGCCTCGTCGAGATCCTCCTTGGCAAGTCCTGCGAGACACATCGCGTAGGCGGCGCTCGCTCCGATGCAGGGGGCACCCCTGGTGGTCATGTTCTTGATGGCCTCCGCCACGTCGCGGTAGTCCTGGAAGTCCACGATGACGAGCTTGAGAGGAAGCTCCCTCTGGTCGATCATCCTCACTTTTCCGTTCTCGAACCAGACGGCCTTGATGTCCGTGGTGGTTCCGTTCTCCATTCTTGCCTTCATAAGGTCACCTTATAATGGTACGCATATGGGGAGACAATAAAACATTGTTTCGGTCAGTAGTGGGGGGTGAATGTCAGGAGGGCGCCGTTGCCCATGACCTCTGCCGAATCCAGAGTCAGTCTGACGCCTTCTGGGACTGCCCATCCGTCGCCGTCGGCGGGGGTGGGTGCGTTCCTGCCTCCGATGATGAGTCCTCCGACGAAGACGGAGTACCTGTCAACAAGTCTCTCGCGGAAGAACGATGCGATGACCTCTCCTCCGCCCTCCACGATGACGTTCTCTATGCCGAGGTCCTGGGCGAGGATGTGCATCACGTTGGTGAGGTTGATGCGACCGGGTCCGCCACGGATGACGATGACGTCTCTTCCCCAGTCCTTCGTGCACTCGTCATTGGTGACGATGATGGTCTGGGCGCGGTCATCGAGCACCCTGGCACTGTCCGGGATGCGTCCGTGGGAGTCCAGAACGATCCTCACAGGGTTCTCGTCGAAGGTCGCGTTCTTGATGGTGAGATGGGGGTCATCAGCTATGACGGTCCCGACACCGACCAGGATGGCATCGTACTTCCTGCGGAGTCCCTTGACCCTGGTGATGTCCTCGTCGGAGGAGATGCGGATCTGCCTCCTTTCCGTTCCGGCAAGCTTTCCGTCTGCGGACATGGCGCAGTTGACGAGGATGAACGGTTTCATTCCGTCACCCCCGGATTGACTGAGAAGTGGTATCCGTCCTCTTTCCTCTCCACACCGAACCTGACGTCGAGGAATGACTCGAGAGTGTCCATCTGGCTCAGCAGGTGCTTGCTGATGCGGGACACGATGAAGCTGCTCTTTCCCTCCGCCATCGCCATGTACGGGAGAATCTGGTCCGCGGTGTGGATGTCGATGGTCGATCCAGCGGACATCTCCTGCAGGAGGTCGCTGGCCACGTCGAGTCCGGACTGCTGGGGACTGTGGCCCTTGCTGGACAGGACGTTGCTGGAGAGGATTCCGTTCTCGTACTCCGCGACAAGGACCATTCCCGCTCCGCGGGAGGTTCCCTCCGTGCGGACGAACTCGATGTCCAGATCGTACCTGGGACTGAAGACCTTCCTGCAGGAGTCGATCATGTCCTGGCCGATCCTGTCGGAAAGGTGCTGGACGAAACAGAGTCCGTGGATCCTCTTGAACTCCCCGAGCGTGTCGAGGTTGAGGGGTTTAATCTTCCCGATGGGGTCGAGCCTCACCTTGACAGAACCTCCGCCGATGGGGTAGAATCCTCTCTCGATTATGTCGACGGTGGCATGAATGCCCATCTTCTCCATCAGGGGGAACAGGACCATCGAGTAGCTGTCTATGGGCGGAGCCCACATGACGTTGGTGCCCCCCTTGAGGTCCAGGATGAACGGTTCCGTGTAGTTCCTGGCGGCCAGGAGCGTGGCCTGCACGACAAGGCTTATGCTTCCTGCGGTCCCGATGTCCATAGATATGTACGGGACCTTCTTGTCACCGGGTTCGACGAGAAGTTCGGAGGAACCGATGTAGTTGCCGGTGATCTCCGATCCGGTCATCTGTGCGATGGCGTTGACCGCGGTGGTGTGCTGTTTGGACAGTCCGTTGGTGGGGCGGTTCTCCCTGATGCGGGTGAGGCGCGTGGTGGTGCCAGTCAGCGTGGCTAACGCCACGGAGGTGCGGACCATCTGTCCACCACCCTCTCCTCTAGAACTGTCTATTTCAAGCACCATGGTTGACTCAATACTCCCACGTTATATTAACTGTGCGAAATGATGAAAATTGGGGTAAAAAGTGCGACTGCCGGGATTCGAACCCGGGTCAAAGGCTTGGGAAGCCCCCGTCATAACCACTGGACTACAATCGCTTGTCACTTGGATGGTCATCCCCCGATATAATTGTGGCGGGCACGATGATTCAGTCCAATTTTGATTTAATTTTTATATGTGCTCACCATCGGGGGACCCAAGGACTTGTGGTCTAGTGGTTATGACGTCGCCCTTACAAGGCGAAGGTCGCCGGTTCGAGCCCGGCCAGGTCCACTCATTTACACTTTTTCATCGATTCTTGTTCTCAGATGTCCCCTTTCCGGGACCTTCCCGTCATTCCCGTCGGACATCAGGTCGTGCCCCCTTTTCACCGGGGGGACGGAGGCCAGGACATCCATGACATCCGTGAACGGCACGTTCAGCTTCAGCGCGATGGGCAGAGGGGCCATTCCGGACTCGCTGAGCTGGATGATCTGGGCCTCGATAGGACTGACTCCCCGCAGGACACCTATGTTGGCGGACTTCTCGTCGAGGATCATGTTGGAGAGCCTTATCTTCTCCACCGCGGCGGCGAAGACCTCCCTGTGGGCCTCACTGAGATTTCCCGCTGCTGGGTCATATGTGATGCCGTGACTCCTGCACCAGGATTCGATGTTGATCTCTCCGACGAGGCTGCCTCCCTCGTAGAGTGATGCGATGCCCGATCCGTTGTTGATGCTGGTCAGGGTCAGACCGGCCCCGTTACTCCACAGGTGGATGATGTCGCTGATCCCGGCGGGGGTTCCCTTGTACCCTGCCTCCTGCATCTTGCGGTGGTCCGAGTACACGTCGCATACCGGACAAAGGTCGATGCGGCTGTTGGATCTCAGGGCGCGGGTCTTGCCGCACTTGGGGCAGGTGTAGGTTATCCGTTCGGCATTCCACATCGACGAGTGGCAGACGGGACAGTACTTCGGGACCTCTCCGCTTCTCTGGATCCATTCCGCTCCGCAGCGCATGCAGAGGTCCTTGATCACTTCTTTGTTCCATCTCGTTGATTTGCAATGGGGACAGCGGAGGGGGTCCTTGGATCTGGCGCTCCAGGAATATCCGCATCTCAGACAGTTGTTCGACATTGTTCTTCCTCACAGCAACTGTATCATCACGATATAGTTGGATATATACTCCCATCAAGAACCGAATCGATTATAAAACCTCTGTAAGTTGGATTTATTCAATTGGTATATTCCTCCAATATCTGGTGTGAAAGAGGTGGCTGGAAGATAAGGTCCGCAGTCCGTCCAGGGGGTTCCTGTGTCAGTCCGTTCGTTCGGTTCGTTTCCGTCTCCGTGCCCCCTTGTTCTGCATATTCCAGAAGTCTGTGGCATGCCGGTTGCGATCGGTGAAGTGGCACGGTGCCGTGAAGATTTGAGAAGGCAGATCAGCCTCTGGGGGGAAGATATGGTGGTTCCGGAGACCTCCGAGAAGTGGGCGGAAGTGCGTGACAGAACTCGTCAATTCGTGAACAAAATGTGGGGGGAGTGTAGGGGACCCGGTGTCCCCGGGCCCCCATCCTATCACTCATAGGATGGTTCCCCGTGTTCCACGATGTCCTGACCGATCCTCTCGGTGGCCTCGTCCACACGCACCGTCATGAATCTGGAAAGTGCCCAGACTATGGCATAGGATGCTGCAAAGCAGAACACCAATGTGATCATGACGGATGCCGTCTGTCCCACGAGGAGATCCATCTCGCCGAACAGGATTCCGCAGGGTCCCGGACTGAAGATGCCCCCTTCCATCGTTCCAGTGTACTGGGACTCGGCGAACAGTCCGACGGCTATGGCTCCCCATATCCCACCTATGCCGTGCACGCCGAACACGTCAAGCGCGTCATCGAAGCGGACTCTGCTGTGTATCATCCGGACCATGCAGAAGCACAGTGCCGCACCGATGATTCCGATAGGCACTGACGCCAGTGCCGAGACGTATGCACATCCGGGGGTGATGGCGACGAGGCCTGTGATGCCACCAGTGATCAGACCCAGCGTGCCGACCTTGCCAGTCAGGAGATACTGGCACAGGGCCCAGGTCACGAGTCCTGACGCCCCTGCGACCATGGTGACGAAGCACACGTGCACTGTCTGTCCGTTCGCCATCAGTCCGGATCCCCCGTTGAATCCGAACCATCCCACCCACAGCAGCATCGCACCCAGGAAGGTGAACGGTATGCTGTGGGCTCTAGACTTGCGGACCGTCTCGATCCTGGGTCCCACGAACATCGCGATGGCAAGGCCGGTCATGCCTGCGCAGATGTGCACAACGGTGCCTCCCGCGAAGTCACGCACGACGAACAGCTGGTCGAAGAATCCTCCGCCCCATACCCAGTGCGCCATGGGGGAGTACACGAGGATTCCCCAGAGGACGAGGAACCAGGCCATTGCGGTGAACCTCACACGTTCCGCACAGGCACCGATGACGACGCAGGCCGTCACCAGGGCGAACATCATCTGGAACATCGCGAACTGCAGTTCGCTGACGGCACCACCCGATGCATCCTCCAGAACCCCGTTGAGGAACAGTCTGTCCAGATTGCCGATCCAGAATCCGTCGCTTCCGAACGCGAGGGTGTATCCGCATATGATCCAGGAGAGGGTCATTATGCCGGTGGCGATGAGGCATTGCGCCATCGTCGCGGTCATGCTCTGCTTCCTGAGCATTCCTCCGTAGAAGAACGCGACTCCCGGAACCATCGCGAAGACCAGGACGGAGGACACGAGGATCCACGACACGTCTCCGCTGCTGGCCACGGAGGTGGTGTATCCTGCTGGTTCCGCCGATGACGTTCCGGCCAGAAGCATGGTCATACAGATGAACGCCATGGCTGCGATTGTTGTGATTATGAATTTTGATCGAATCATCGTTCCTCAGACCTTGAATGGCGTTCGATAGTTGGCATTATATTTATTCCTTTAGACATTTGTCTAATTAAATTGAGATATATTATATGATTAACATCAATTAACTACCGATGTTAACCGTCCGTGCAGAATCTCCTGTCGATGATGCAACCCGTCCATTCATCGCAGGGGGCGCGTGGCGTCTCTCTATATATCGCAAGACAATGGTGCCGACATGGTCCGGGAAACGATATGTGACACCACATTCGATGCGGAACGTGCGTCGTGCTACCTCCACGATGTGACCATCCTCAATTGCAGGTTCGAGGGGTCTGCGGACGGAGAGTCGGCGTTGAAGGGATGCACGGATATAACGGTCGACGGATGTTCATTCTCCCTTCGTTGTCCGATGTGGCATGATCGTAGGTTCAGGCTTCTGTACTCCCGGATGGATCCCGGCGCACAGGCGGCACTGTGGTATTCGGAGAACGGGACCATAGAGGACTCCGTGCTCAACGGGGTGAAGGCCGTTCGCGAATGTAGGGACGTCTGCATCAGCAGATGCACGATATCCTCACCGGAGTTCGGATGGAGGTCCGACGGAATTCGGATGAGGGGCTGCGATGTGGATTCCGAATATCTGTTCCTTGATGCACACGATGTCTCGCTGAGGGATGTACGTGTGAGGGGCATGTGCTCCCTCCAGTACGTCGAGGGGCTCACTCTGTCAGATTGCGAACTGGATGCGGATGACGCGTTATGGCATTGCCGGAATGTGGTGGTGAAGGACTGTGTCCTCCGCGGGGAGCGTCTTGGCTGGTTCTCCGAGAACATCACACTGGAGAACTGTCGCATATGTGGCACCAGGCCTCTCTGCCATTGCAGGGGCCTGAGACTGGTCAACTGCACCATGGAGGGTTGCGACCTCTCGTTCGAATGCTCCGACGTGGAGGCGGACCTCGTGGGGCATGTGGATTCCATCAGGAATCCCCGGTCCGGGCACATAGTCGCCGACAGTGTGGGGTCGGTCATACGCGATGATGCCCCTACCGAATGTTCGTGCGAGATTCTCCTGAGATGATGGATCGGGATTGCAGATTGGCGTGAGTCGTCCTATCCTCCCCTTTGTTCAAGAAATGTAGGTGCAGGATTTGCATGTCTGCCTCTAGGGAGTTTTATGTAAAACTATATAGGATATATAATTGAATATATATTATTTCGAGTTTCTCTATATAATTTTTCCAATCTCATCAATTTCGAGGTTTTACACCTTGAACACAAAGATAGCAATAGTCTCAATCGTAGCGGTCGTCGCAATCGTCGCTGTGGGTGTGTACTGCACCCAGAACAACGACGATTCCGAGACGATCGCGATACAGGGTTCTACCACCGTGTCCCCTTACATGCTTAAGGTACAGGAGACCTACGAGAAGGACCACAAAGTGAAACTCCAGATCACCAGCAACGGTTCCGGTACCGGCGCATCTGCGGCCATCAATGGCACCGCCAACCTTGCAATGCTCTCCCGCGACCTCAAATCCTCCGAGAAGGAGGCAGGTCTCATCCAGACCGTCATCGGACTCGACGGAATCATGGCAATCGTGAACAAGGATTCCGGCGTCACCAACCTCACTTCGATCCAGCTCGAGAAGGTCTTCTCCGGCGAAATCACTAACTGGAAGGATGTCGGCGGAAACGACAAGGCGATCAACCTCATCTCCCGCGAGGAGGGTTCTGGAACCCGTGATGGATTCGAGGAGGCCCTGAAGAAGGCCGATGCCGGTTACGCTCTGGCATCTAACGCGATTTTCCAGACCAGCACCAACGCGGTCATCAGCACCGTCAACAACACTACCGGCGCCATCGGATACATCAGCATCGGATATGCCAAGAACGTCGGAGACAACACCACCGTCCTTTCTCTCGATGGAGTCAGCGCGACCGAGGAGAACGTGCTCAATGGAACCTACTCCATCCAAAGGAATCTCGTCCTTGCGACCAAGGGTGAGGCCACCGGTGCAACCGCAGATCTCATCACCTGGATCCTCGGTGCCGACGGACAGGCTCTTCTGACCAAATGCGGATTCATCAGCAAGGCTTGAAAATGTTTACCAATCAAAACGGCCGGGGGACCAAAGCCCGGGCCGATTCCGACAAAGTGGTCAGATATCTGCTGATGGCGGCGGCCTCCGCATCCGTTTTGATACTTCTGGCAATACTGGTGTTCATCACCAACAACTCCTTGCTGGCACTCAAGTCGACAGATCTCCTGGGATTCCTGACCGGCAACGTCTGGAAACCCTCGGAGGGTCTCTATGGTGCCGGCAACATAATCCTCGGAACCTTGCTTGTGACACTGGGTTCTCTGGTCTTCGCGGTTCCCGTGGGAATCGGATCGGCCATTTTTATGGCCGAGGTGTCCAACGCGAAGGTGCGCAGGATCCTGAAACCTCTCGTGGAGCTGTTCGCGGGAATACCCTCCGTCGTCTACGGTTTTTTCGGACTGATGGTGCTGGTGCCCGCTCTGGCGGGCCTGTTCCCCGAACAGATGCCCACCGGATTCGCATGGCTCACGGGATCCATCCTGCTGGGATTCATGGCACTGCCCACCATCATCTCCGTCGCGGAGGATGCGCTCAAGGCGGTTCCTGGAACATACCGTGAAGCCTCTCTGGCGGTGGGGGCCACCCGCTGGGAGACCACCTCCAAGGTCATCGTTCCCGCAGCGATCTCGGGGATAGCCTCCGCGGTCATCCTGGGGATCGGAAGGGCCGTGGGAGAGACCATGGCAGTCATGATGGTCACCGGTAACTCCGCCCTGGTGCCCGAGCCTCTCTGGAACGTGTTCTCCTTCGTGAGGACCATCACCGCCACGCTGGCACTGGAGATGCCCGAGGTCGTCGTGGGAAGCACCCACTACTCCGCATTGTTCCTTCTCGGACTCGTCCTCATGCTGATCGTCTTGGTGATCAACCTGTGCGCCAAGCAGGTCGTCAGGAACGTCAACAGGAAGATGCAGGGGGCCAACGGTCGTTCTTTCCTGAGGAGGATCCTCGGAAAGAAGGATGCCAAGAGGTTCAAGAGGGGATTCTCCGTGATTGCGACTCTGGCGGTCGCCTATATGGTCTGCTCCCTGTTCCTCGATCAGGCGATGGCCCTGGCACTGTCCGTGGTCCTTGCATCCGTCCTAATCTTGGTGCAGATGTTCCTGAAGAGGATCACCAGGAGCAGCAGGCAGAAGCTGATGCACTCCGCGACGTTCCTCTGTGCGGGACTGTGCGTCATCGTCCTGTCAGTCCTCCTTGGCGACATCATCATCAAGGCCGTTCCTGCCCTGTCCTGGAACTTCCTCACCGGATACCCCGTGGATGCAGGAAAGAGTGGAGGAATCTATCCCGCAATCGTGGGGACCCTGGAGATCATCATAGGAACCGCGGCGATCGCGCTCCCTCTGGGAATCCTGTCCGGAACGTATCTCGCCGAGTACTCGAAGGGAGGCAGGTTCGCTCAGGTTCTCGAACAGGCGATCGATGTGCTGAACGGAACTCCGTCAATCGTGTTCGCCCTCTTCGGAGTGTCCGCAATAGTGGCGATCCTCGGTCTGGGTGTCTCGCTCCTGTCCGGATGCATCACCCTGGCGTTCATGATCCTGCCTGTCATAATCAGGACCACGGAGGATGCCATCGGAAACGTTCCCCTCCAGGTCAGGGAGGCATCCTATGCCCTGGGGGCCAACAAGTGGCAGACCACATTCAAGATCGTCCTGCCCGCGGCACTCGGCGGAATAATGACCGGAGCGATCCTCGGTCTGGGACGTGCGGCAGGAGAGACCGCGCCCGTGATGTTCACCGCGGCGGTCCTGATGAGGTACAGCGTGGGATTCAACCTTCTCGAACCGGTGATGGTCCTCCCGTACCACCTCTACTATCTGGCAACCGAGGGATCGGCGGATCCGTCGATGCAGTATGCCACGGCACTGGTGCTCCTGGCGATCGTGCTCGCGATGTTCCTCGTGGCCAATGTGGTCAGAGAATACAGTAACAAGAAGAACAAATGGTGAGATGATGAGTGAAGACAACAATGAAGTGATCCTGAACATCCAGGGGCTGAACCTCTGGTACGGGGAGAAACAGGCCCTGTTCGATGTGGACATGCCTGTGAGGCGGAATGAGATCACCGCCCTCATCGGGCCGTCCGGCTGCGGAAAGTCAACGCTGCTCAGGTGCCTGAATCGCATGAACGACCTGGTGGAGGGATGCCGCATCGAGGGCACCGTGGAATACGGCGGAGTCAACATCTTCGCCCCGGATGCGGACATCAACGGTCTCAGGAAGAGGATCGGAATGATCTTCCAGAAACCCAATCCGTTCCCGATGTCCATCCGCGACAACATCACCTTCGGTCCGAGACTCCACGGGATCGAGAAGAAGAAGGAGCTGGAGCAGATCGTGGAGAGGACCCTTCGTCAGGCCGCCCTCTGGGAAGAGGTCAGGGACAGGTTGGGCTCCAATGCGCTGGCACTGTCGGGAGGACAGCAGCAGAGTCTGTGCATTGCACGTGCCCTGTCCGTGAATCCGGACATAATCCTGATGGATGAGCCCACCTCCGCCCTCGACCCCATCGCCACCGCGAAGATCGAGGAGCTGTGCGTGGAACTGAAGAAGGACTACACGGTCGTCATGGTCACCCACAACATGCAGCAGGCCATGAGGATCAGCGACATGACCGGGTTCATGTACATGGGGAAGATGGTGGAACACGACCGCACGGACGTGATCTTCCACTCGGCCTCGCAGGAGGCGACCAGAAGGTATGTCTCCGGACTCTTCGGATGATCGGTATATAGTGATTCTCAAAAATATATAGTCGGACCAGCATGTATCACTCGATGGAAATCAGAAGGATCCAGATTACCGGGGGGTCATCGTTCATGGTGACCCTGCCGAAGGACTGGGCAGAGGCCCGCGGGCTGAAGAAGAACGATCCGGTCGTCGTCACTCCCCAGTCTGACGGAAGTCTCCTGCTGTCTCCTCAGGGACTCCAGGTGGCCAGGGAGTCCACGAAGACGATCAGTCTTGACGATCTGGAGACTGCTGATTCGCTGTACCGCTGTCTCATCGGGGCGTACATCGCCGGGCATGACCAGATTGTCCTGAGGTCCGAGGGCCCCATCCTCGGCACCTTCCTGGAGGCGATATCCGAGTTCACCCAGACCTCGATGGGCATGGAGATCGTGGAGGAGGACGAGGACCAGATAGTGATAAAGGACCTCATAGACCATTCTGAGGTGATCCCCCAGAAGAACGTGAGGAGGGAGTATCTCCTGGTCAAGAGGATGATCGCGGATGTCCTGGCACATACCCGTCCCAAAGTGTCTGACATGGCCGCGCGTGACACCGAGGTGGACCGCATCCACTGGCTGGTGCAGAGGCAGGCAAGCATACATCAGCAGGACATAGGCCTATGTAGCAGGATGGGGCTCCGTCTAGGGGCCGTCACCAGCTGCGTGGGGGTCAGCAAGATCCTCGAGAGACTCGGTGACCACGCCGTCATGGTCCTGAGGAACCTGGAACATCTGGGTGAATCCGACCGTTCCCTGGTGGAGACGCATCTCGAGTCCCTCGGACCGATCGTCCTCGCCTATCTGGGGGATGCCATGGGTTCGTGGCTTGACGCGGACTATAGGCGGGCCGAATCCGTGATCCGTCGCAAGGAGGAGGTCCTCGTGATGATCGGCAGGCGCTTCGCAGGTCTCTCCGTCGTTTCCAATCTGGGTCTTCTTCTCGGAAGCATGACCAGGATCGTGGAGTACTGCTCCGATATAGCCGAATCCGCGATCAACATCTCGATGGAGTGATGCGGGTTTCGGCTTTCGCCGAGTCCTCGAAGGGTGCATTGGGGGGAATGTCCTTTTGAAACCCCTGGGGCGAAATGTGCGGACAAACTCCGGGTCAGAATGGCCAACAAGGTCTGAAAAACAGTATGGTGGACCCAGCTGTAATGCAGTTGTATGCAGGGGTCCGGAACACTGATTTTTGCCTTTGGGGATATTCTGACTTTCCTCACTTTTCTCTTCCTTTTCACTATCCCGTAATCATATGGAGCAAAGTTGGGGGTCGGTAACAGATTAGACGAATAGGGGAGATAGTTAGAAAAGTCCACATAATTAAGAAAAATGAATATTTTGTTCAAGTTTTGTGACGAGTCTTTGAAAAAATATGGTTCTTTACACATTTGAGTGGGTTTACAAGTTATTGGAGTGTAATGAACCCAAT
>JAKSHU010000026.1 GCA_024399175.1 archaeon | reverse complement strand
GCGTCAACGACTGGTACGGACACGGCATCGACGACAAGGCCAAGGCATCCTTCTACGGCGGACCCTATCCCCCCGACAAGGAGCACACCTACGTGTTCACCGTGCTGGCACTCGACTTCGTCCCCGTCCTCCGCACCGGGTTCACCCGCGAGGAGCTCCTCGCCGTCTCGAAGGACCACGTCCTCGCCAAGGCGACGATGAAAGGAAGGTAATCAACCAGGGGACAGTAAACACATTTCCCCCTTTCGGGGGATACTATAAATTATCGGCTCTGCGATATCGGAGCAATGGCACAATCCGAAGAGCTTCTCTTTACGACCGCTGGCAGATGTACCGATGAATCATTCTCCCAGGCACAGCAGCTGGCCATCGGCGGAAAGAGGGAGGCGTTTGACCTATACCTCAAATCGGCCATGCAGGGAAACGCTGCATCCGCGTTCATGGTCTCACAGTACCTTGTGAAGGGCCTTGTTCCGGCCGAACAGCTTGACATCCTCCTCTGGGCCGCTTACGCGTCCGTGGGATACCAGATCCCCGCCACCAGATGGATCAGGAGATACTGCGAGCTCCGCGACCCCCCGGCGGACGGAGTGCTCTTCGAGCACTGTCTGAAGAAGGGGGATGAGGGCAACGGAGCGGCCCTCTTCCTCGCGGGAATGGCCCACTACGTCGGGATCGGAACATACTTCGACCCCGCGAAGGCGTACGGACTCTTCGAGAGGTCCGCCGCACTCGGAAACCTCGACGGACAGTGTCAGATGGCACTGTGCCTCATCCGCGGATCCGGTGTCGACAGGGATGTCGCGAAGGGACGCGAGCTCCTGGAGGACGCGGTCTCGAAGGGGAACATCCGCGCCGGACTGAAGATGGCATACCTCCTGGAGCACGGCAACGGCATCAGGAAGGACAGGAAGGCCGCCTTCGAGCTGTACGTGGCGATGGCCAACAACAAGGTCCCGATCGCCATGTACGAGGCGGGAAGGTGCTGCATGGACGGCATCGGAACCGACAGGGACGAGAACATGGCCTACGCCTGGTTCTACGCCTCGCAGAGGATGGGCTGCCCCGAGGGAGACTTCGGAATGGCACGCTGCATGCTCGGCGGAATCGTCGAGGACAAGAGGGAGGAGGGACTGAAGCTCCTCATGGCCTGCGCAGAGAACGGATGCACCGACGCCCTCACGATGCTCGGACAGCTCTACAACAAGGGCGGAAAGATCGTAAAGAAGGACGTCAAGGCCGCGATGGAATGCTTCAAGAAGGCAGCCGATCTCGGAAAGGCATCCTCCGAGGTGTTCATGTCCAACTGCTACGCCAGCGGAGAGGGGGTCAGGAAGGACCTCCAGACCTCCGTCAGGTACGCGCTTCGCGCAGCAGCCCACGGCAATGCCGAGGGATGCTACATCGCAGGCAACGCCCTGATGACCGGAACCGGAATCAAGAAGGACGAGAAGAGGGGATTCGCCCTCTGCGCCATCGCCTCCGAGGAGGGTTACATGAAGGCGACCTACCACATCGCCACCTGCTACAGCCGCGGAAAGGTCGTCAAGAAGGACTCCAGGAAGGCGTTCGAGCTCCACAAGGAGCTGTCCGACAAGGGATTCCTCAAGTCCACCCTCCACGTCGCGGAGGCATACTACCACGGCGACGGCGTCAAGGCCGACGTGGACGAGGCATTCAGACTCTTCAAGATCGGAGCCGAGAAGGACAACGTCTTCTGCCAGTACTACCTCGGTGACTGCTATGACAAGGGAAACGGAGTCAAGAAGGACCCCGCTGCAGCCCTCAAATGGTACAAGAAGGCCGCCGACCAGGGACACATCATCTCCCAGAGGATCCTCGAGGAGAGGAAGAGCCAGGAGATCCTGGACGACGAGTCGCCCTTCGCAAGCTTCGAGAAGCGCGCCAGAGGCGGAGACGCCCAGTCGATGTTCATCCTCGGAAGGTACTACGAGTCCGGAATCGGAATCGAGAGGGACCTCCACAAGGCCAGGGAATGGTACACCAAGGCCAAGAAGAGAGGAAACGCGGCCGCCAAGAGGGCACTCGAGGCGCTCGACAAGAAACAGTGAGAAAAACCCCTTTCTCCCCTTCTTCAGGGGAGAGGGTATCATTTTTTGAAGTTTTGTCCATCAGAGAAGGACTTTGACAAGGGCTGCGATGAAGACGACCGCGCAGATGACTGCGGGAAGCTTGTTGACGAGCCTGGTCTGAAGAGAGTTGTCAACCCAAGGTAACATGATTTTCCGAATGGCGACAACCTTAAAAATGATTTCCCAGAATCCACCGTCCGATGCCCATCAGAGTGTTCATCTCCATACCCATTCCCAACACCGCAGGTCTCGTTCCGATGATGGAGGACCTGAAGACGGTCCGCGGAGTCAGGACCTCCCCCGTGAAGCAGCTGCACATCACCCTCAGGTTCCTCGGGGACATCGAGGAGGAGCAGCTCGACAGGGTCGAGGAGATCGTCAACGAGTCACTCATCGGCGTGCACGCGTCACGCATACTCCTGAAGGGCCTGGGAGCGTTCCCCAACCAGAGGGCGCCGCGTGTCCTGTGGGCCGGTGTCGAGACGGACATCCCTCTCGCGGAGATATCCGAAAGGATCTCCAGGAAGCTCAGGGCCGCGGGGATCCCCTTCGACGAGAAGCCCTTCAAGCCCCACATAACCGTGGCACGCGTGGAGGGTACCCCCAACCTGGTGCACAAGTTCAGCAAGTACAAAACGACAGAGTTCGCAACATATCTTCCCAACGCCGTGCACGTGATGAGGAGCGAGCTCGGACCGAAGGGTGCGACCCACACGATCGAACGTGTCTGCTACCTGCACTGACGGCTCGGGATCGAGACTCCCGTCCACCTGGTGTGAAACAAAGATGACAGGACTTCCACCTGTCGTGGCTTTTAACCTCTGCGTTTTCACGCGACTGAATATTCTACTCCCATGAGGTCTTTGTCCCCACGGGCCAAGGTTTCGTCAGAATCGCTTCTGACACAGTGATAGAACCTAACTCACCCCCGGAGGATCTGTTAAATCCGTTCCGGTTTTCTATCGGACGTTCCGTTTTCAGCAGGATAGCTACGGACTTGGATTCATCCATCCCTCGCCAGCTCTTTTCCTTCCTACAGACTTCTCAGGGTACGACTGCTACCCGGTCTTTCCCTTCCACGAACAGAACCATACCGTTCGCTTCATTCCGATCCACGGCCGTGAAGAACAAGGAACATTATCCTCCACGGGTTTTCATCGGATGCTTTTTCTGATTTTTTCAATCAGAGAGACCTGTGCCTGTTAAGCCGGAGCCTCAGATTCCGTTCCACCGAGTGGTTGCTTACACATAGTGCGTGTTTATGGTTTCTTTCGGCCTCGCATCCGACCGTGCTGTAGATATCCTTTGCGCGTCGGAGACACCCTTGAGAAGTGCATCAGACTGCGGCAGGACACAACCCGATGGGTTCCCGGAGAACCGATTTTCCACCGACTCGTTCGCGAGATTCGCACCTCGCTACATCCTGCAGGGTTGTATTCTCTAAGGCCGTATATAAAGGCTTGTAGGAAATCATCCATTTTTGATGAAAATGGCTGGAAATTTCATATATCCGCTCTCTCATGGATGTGCCGATGAAGATCGAAAGACTCGACAGGAACCAGCTTAGAAGGGTTTCCGAGTTGATCTATCCCGTGTGGATGAAGACCTACTCCGACAAGTGCACGAACGGTCCGGCCGCGGCCCAGGCCTGCTTCGACGTCTACATCACCCCCGATGCACTGGGAACGAACAAGGTCGACGGCGGAGTGCAGTTCCACATGGTCGTCGAGGACGGGGTCGACCTCGCCGTGGTGGGCACCCGTGTCTGTCCTGACGGGAGACTCGATCTCGACAAGCTCTATGTCGCCGACGGAATGCAGGGCAGAGGCATCGGCTCGTTCGCCATGAGGTTCGCGATGGACCTCGGCAGGGAGAACGGCTGCACATCGATCTTCACCCACGCGAACAGACTGAACGTGTCCGCCATAAGATTCTACGAGCGCTTCGGACTCAGGGAGACCGAGGTCGTCCACTGCGAGCACGACGGAGCGATCTACGACTACTCCACCCTCGAAGGTCCCCTCTGACGTTCAGAGTTTTATCCGATGGTAACGCTGGGTCATCGACTCCCCGGCGGCGAGGCACACGAGTTCGGTGAGGTACAGCACGGGTTTTCCACCTTCCGTGCGGTCGTAGGCTGTCAGACAGTTGGGGCATCCGATGACGATCACGTCAGCCTTCTCCGACTCCCTCTGACGCTCCACCGCCAGTCCCTCCTGCACCCCGGGGATCCCTTTTCCGCAGCAACCGCAGGTGTCGTTCACGATCTCGCATCCGCAGGCACGGACCACCGCGCAGAAGTCGTCGAAGTAGTGTTCCGTGCTGCAGCCCGGCTCGACGGAGACCCTCAGCCCGGCACCGGGGAGGGAACGGAGGGCGTCGAGATGATGTGCCAGATAGGTGCAGATGTGGGGAAAGTCTATGCCCTGACGGGCGAACTCCAGAGTACAGCTTCCGCACAGCGTGACGGTGTCACGTCCCTCCGCGGACTCCCCCATCCCGCGGATGATTTCCTCCTTCGAACGCTCGGACTCCAGCGAGAACACCAGGGGATGGGTGCAGCATCTGTTTCCGGGAAGCTCCCTGTTGCCCTTCCCGATGAGCTGAAGAGCCCTGCGTGCCGAATACACGACGAATGGGACGCGGCGCTTGGCCACGCATCCGGGGACCACGTAGACGTCATCGCCGTCATCGATCTCGGGCAGTCCCTCGCACATCTCGGATCCGCACTGCGTCGTGACGTATCCGCACTCGTGGAACCTCTCGGGCACCTTCGCACCGATGAGATCTGCCTTCAGGGCCATCATCACCAGCTTCGGATCGGTCTCGGGACAGACATCGGAGCATCTTCCGCAGCAGATGCAGGCGCGCAGGTTGGTCTCCCCACCTCCCATTATAACGGAAGGGATGCACCCGCCGTGACGTGCCGACGGACATGCGTCGTCACAGGCACCGCACCGGATGCACCTCGCCATCAGTGACTCGACCATCGCACGATGCTCGTCATCCATCAGGTCACCTCAGCCGATGTAAAGGTGGCATCTGACGTCGCCGACGCGTCTCCTGCCCTTGTCGAGATAGAACACCTCGATCTCGTCGAGGGACCCTTTCAGCCGGAAGCGGTCCATCAGGTGGTAGGGTTCTCCGCCCCTACGGGGGTCGACATCCTCGGTGAGAAGGAGGATGCCGTGCTCGGAGGTGAGCCTCCTGAAGTCCTCGAAGAACTCCCTCGGCAGCCACACGGTGTGGAACGAGGAGCCCCTGACGGAGTCGGCGGGAGCGTCCCCGGAGGGATCCAGGGGGAGGTCGATGCAGAATGCGAAGGGGGAGCCGCCACGGGAGACGATGCCGATTACGTCACCGCCCCTCAGGAGCAGGGACTCGACGCCGTCTCCGCCGACGGAGGCGGAATCGACGGGATGGCCCTCCGTGACGGAGGACGCCTTGCGGAGGATGTCGGCATCCTGTGCCGCATAGGGCCCCATGACAAGCATCAGACGTGCGAACAGACCGTCCTCGAATTCCGCGATCTCCAACTTTCCATACTGCCCGGAAGTCATCTTATCGGTCGACGAATCGTCAGGCCGTTCATATAGGTTGGGCCGTCACCCCCCGTTCTCGCCATGTTTCATAAGGCAGGAGCGCGATACTCCTCCCAGACAAATCTCCCTCAGTGGAGAGACAGGAGAAATCGAAATGAACGGCACCCTCCCCTACACCCTCGGAATTTCCGTCAAGAACGACGGCAAGGAAGTCTGCAAGAATCTCATCGTCAAGGGAACCATCCTCCCCACCGGCGTCAAGCACAGCTTCACCCTCGCAGCCGGCCAGTCCAGGCTCGGCATGACGTTCCTCACCAACCAGGACGCCACCGAGGGATGTGTCGCGGTCGCAGACTGCGAGGAGCTCGGAAAGATGTGCTTCGAGCTTCCCTCGGGACTCGATGCATCCGTTCCCGTCGAGGCCGTCGTCACCGTCGGACTCAACAGGCTTCTCATCGTCACCCTGAACTGCAACGGAGCCAGGATCGAGAAGACCCTGGACCTCTGAGATGCTCAACCTTCCGTCCACTAACGATCCCCTGAGAAGGCGCTTCGCCGCCTGCCTCCTGGGCGGAGCCATCGGCGATGCACTGGGATTTCCCATCGAGTTCCTCTCGACAGACCAGATTCTGGAGAGACACGGATCCGACGGACTGCGGGAGTTCATCCCCGAGGGAGGTCTGGCCCGCGTTTCCGATGACACCCAGATGACCTACCTCACGCTTCTCTCGCTCGTGAGACACGGCCATGACCAGGATCCGCTGACATTCCAGAAGGAGCTCTTCGACATCTACAGGGAATGGGGAAGGATACAGAGGCGCTCCATCCCGGCCCCTCCGGACTACCCCGTATTCCTCACGAAGCTTCGCTCGCCCGGATTCACCTGCATGAAGAACCTGACGTACTATGCCCTGCCGTCATCGCTCGAACGCCCCCGCAACGACAGCAAGGGCTGCGGAGGGATCATGCGTGTCGCACCCATCGGGTTCCTCGACATAGGCCCGGAGAAGGTCGCGTTACTCGCGATCCTCGCAT
Source organism: archaeon (assembly GCA_024399175.1). Classification (GTDB taxonomy): domain Archaea; phylum Thermoplasmatota; class Thermoplasmata; order Methanomassiliicoccales; family Methanomethylophilaceae; genus Methanomethylophilus. Next base: position 7,305 of record JAKSHU010000026.1, on the reverse strand, counting down.
CCTCGTGCACCCACGGACACCCTCTGGGATATCTCCCGTCGGCCGTCCAGGCCTGTGCAGTCCAGAGACTCGTCTTCCATCCGGAGACCTCCGTCAGGGATGCAGTCGGCGATGCCGTGGAGACGGTCGGGCGGCTCCTGAGAAGCGGAGGACACCCGGAGCTCTCCAGAGACAGGGTCCTGGAGGAATGGGGCCTGCTCGTTGCCCTGCTGGAGAAGGCCGTCTGTCTCGCGGAGAATCCCTCCGACGTCCGCACGGACATAGAGAAGCTGGGCCAGGGATGGGTGGCCGAGGAGACCCTCGCCATCGCCGTGTACTGCTCGATACGCTTCGAGAACGATTTCAGATCGGCGATATGCAGCTCGGCCAACTTCAGCGGAGACAGCGACTCCTGCGCCGCCGTCACGGGAAACCTGCTCGGCGCCAAAACCGACCCGGACGTGATGGCCCGCGCATTCGACGTGGACATCCTGGAATCAGCCGATGAACTGGTCTCGCTCGTGAAAATGCTGTGAGTCAGAGAAGTGCACGGAGGATGTGAGCCTCCATCAGGGCGTCGTCGAGCGCGCGGTGCGTCTGGTTCCCGACCTTCATCGGATCGTCGGGACACAGGGCCTTGTATGCCTCGTTCGATCTGACCCAGCACTTCGGATAATGACACTCGTCCCTCTTCTTCAGCAGATAGAACTGCAGACCCTTGTCATCTATCGAGTCGGCATCCGCCATCTCGTAGACCCTCTCCGAGGCGAGGTCCATGACGTCATCGAACATCGTGACCACCTCCCGGAGGTTCCAGGGTTCGCGGTCGAGGAACCTTCCGAAGTCGAAGGGGACGTTGTATGATGTCACCACACGTCCGCGCACGATGTCGCGCACCTCCGAGACGACGGTCGGGAGGTCCTTCGCGGCGTTCAGGGTGTCGTTGATGTCCATCGTCGAGTGGCGATAGATCCAGCATCCTGGTTCCCCGTCCTTCTCGTTGATGTACTCCGCATCGAAGGCTACGATGTCGTCGTAGCGGATCATCTCCCCGTACACAGGGCGTACCTCGCCATCTGACGTGAGCTCCGCTATGCCGATCTCCAGCACCCTGTCCTTGGGGTGCCCGGTCAGCCCGGTGGTCTCTGTGTCGATGACTAGGATGCTCATCCGCTTCGCCTGCGGGACCATCCTTTTCAGGCTATATAAAAAAGACAGAGCAGTGGAACATTCCTCCCCCGGACATCGGTCCGTTCGATAATGAACGATCCTCCTCGGGGATGGGGGAGTCGATGAAGAGAAACGGATCAGGCAGGAGAAGAGCCCCGCCCGACCGTATTGACGGTTTGCACGGGGTGTGACCCCGTGAGAATCAGTAGCGGCGCCTGCCCTGGGACCTTCCGCGGTTCATCTTGTACTTCGGCACGTAGCCGTCGTCCTCGAAGATGTAGTCGAAGGTCTCGAGGTCGTTCATCGCCTCGAACCTGGAGCGGACGTACTCCTTGGCCTCCTCGTTCCTGCAGACCTTGGCGAGCCATTTCACCGAGGGCACGGAGGGATCGTCGAGCATCTCGAAGTAGAGCCTGGCTGCCTCCATGTCGGCATCGCAGTCGTGGAGGGCGTACAGGAGGTGCTTTCCGTGGCGGCGCTCATCGGAGGCCATGCGGATCAGGGCCTCGCGGCACTCCTGACATCCGTTGCGGTGGCACCTGCTCAGCCATTCGACCTCCCTGGTGCCTCCGAGGAGCCTTCCGACCTCGAGGATCCTCTCCAGCTCGCCGTTGCAGTATTTGTCGAGACAGGTGGAGTCCCTTCCGTCGTAGCCGAGGACCATTCCCTCCACGTCGCCCTTGGCGAGGTAGTAGGATTCGAGCGACTTCCTGACGTCCCTGCGGTTCTGGACCTCGTAGAGCTCGTCCATCGCCTCGTCGGAACCCTCCTTGACGGCGGCGACCATCGCGGGGATCCACTGCTCGCCCTTGTACTGGAGCCTCTTGGCCTGGAGGTACTTGGAGAAGGGGGAGTCGCGGAGCCTCAGCTCGGGGATGTACGAGAGGATGAGGGGCGCGTCGGACCTCATTCCCTTCCTCAGGTAGTCCTCACCGGTTCCCGCCTCGAAGGTGGCGATGTATCCCTCGAGGAACTTGGCCTCGGGATACAGTCCGGCGAGCCTGTCGAGCTCCTTCCTCGCGGAGGCCTCGCCCTTCATGGCCCTGGCGAAGACGTTCCTGATTGTTCCCTTGACCCTCACGTACTCCTTGTAGTCGGCGAGGTACCTCGCGGCCTTCTCGGAGCCGGCCCTCCTGGCGAGGAGGTCGAGTCCGCGGGTGACGAGGTCGGGATTCTCGCGGATGCCCTTGGCATAGACGTCAACCATCGGATCGTCCTTGTCGAGCTGGCCCATGCGGATCAGGCAGTGGATGGCGATAATGTTGCCGGATTCGGCGGACTCACGGATTCCGGAGGTGTCGTAGGTGGAGTCGATGGTCCCGCAGAGGTAGTCGGAGACGGGCATGATGTCCTCGGGAGACTCCTTCCTGAGCGTTCCCCTGATGGTGGGGAACTGCTCGCTGTCTACCTCCCTGAGCATGCGGAGGAGGTTGTTCTCGCTTCCGCCGTTGAGCCTCGCGGCCCCGTGGAGGTAGAGGATCTGGGCGAGGTCGGTCCTTCCGTTGACCTCGCAGTCCACACCTTTATGCAGGATCTTCACGACGTCGTCGGGGATGGTGAGCCTGGGCCTCTCCTCCTCGTCCCTGGACCTGCGGTCGTCGCGGGGGCGGTATCCCCCGTCCCTTCCGGACCTGCGGTCGTCCCTGGGCCTGTAGCCCTCGGACCTGCGTCCGTCACGCTGTCCGCGGTCGTTCCTCGGGCGGTATCCGCGGTCCTCGCGGGACCTGTCGTCGGAGCGTCCCCTGGGCCTGTGTCCGTCCTCACGGCCGTGGTTTCTGTATTCGCGTTCGTCTGAAGTCATGTTGATTGTCTCCCGATTCCGTTCTCTATTAAAAAGGGGCGCTCCCCTTTCGCACTCTTGGTTATATCCGATGTCCCCCTGGCCCCATTCATAGGTGACATCGTTGGACCACAAGGAGAAGGCGCTCGGATATTTCGGAAGAAGACTGCACTGCTCACAGGCCGTCCTCGCCGCGTTCGCGGAGGAGTGCGGCATCACGGAGACCCAGGCCCTCCGCCTCGGATCCTGCTTCGGAAGCGGGATGAGGAAGGGAGAGGTCTGCGGAGCCTGCACGGGCGGACTGATGGTCCTGGGACTCCTCTACGGATTCGACGGGACCGATCCCTCCGACAAACTCAGGGCCGACAGGGTCAACGACATGATGATGAGGAGATTCGCGGAGAAGTGCGGATCGTACGTCTGCAACGTCATCCTCGGATGCGACATCTCCACCCAGGAGGGTGTCGCCCACGCTCTGGAGAACCGCCTCTTCACGGAGCTCTGCCCCAGGATGGTGGCAGCCGCCGTCGAGACCGTCGAGGAGATCATCGCCGAGGAGTCGGGCGGACAGGGTTCAGATGAACCTGCCCGTGACCGATCCTGATTCCTTGACCTGCGCGGGGGTTCCGGTGGCGACGATGCGTCCACCCTCCTCCCCGCCTCCCGGACCCATGTCGATTATATGGTCCGCGGAGCGTATCACGTCGCGGTCGTGCTCGATGACGACCACGGTGGCGCCCTGGTCGAGAAGCGACTGCATCACGTCGAGAAGCGTCTGCACGTCCCTCGGATGAAGTCCTATCGTGGGCTCGTCGAAGACGAACACCGTGTCATCCTGGGACCTTCCCATCTCGGTGGCGAGCTTCAGCCTCTGGGCCTCTCCTCCGGACAGTCCGGGGGTGGCCTCGCCGAGGGTCAGGTACCCAAGACCCAGACCCGACAGGACGGACAGCCTCTGGCGTATCGGCCTGCGTTCCTTCAGGAACTCCATCGCCTCGTCCACGTCCATCTCCATGACCTCGGAGATCGTGTGCGACTCCCCCTCACCGTTCGTGTATGTTATCTCCTCCGCCTCGCGGGAGTAGCGTCCTCCGCCGCAGGAGGTGCAGGGGATGGTGACGTCCGGCAGGAACTGGACGTCGAGGTCGATCTCGCCGGTTCCGTCGCAGAGGGGACATCTCAGACGTCCGGTGTTGTATGAAAGGTCCCCGGCCTTCACGGAGTGCTCCTTTCCGGAGGGGGAGGAGGCGAAGAGCTTCCTCAGCTCGTCGTGCACCCCGGAATAGGTCGCCACGGTGGAGCGGACGTTGATCCCGATCGGAGTTGCGTCGATGAGCTTCACGTTCCTTATGCCGCAGGGGTCCACCGAGACCACGTGGTCCGGAAGCGGACGTCCCTCGGAGACGGCCTTCAGCGCGAGGATGAGGCTCTCGAGCACCAGGGTCGTCTTGCCGGATCCGGAGACCCCGGTCACCACGGTCAGCCTTCCCTTGGGGATCCTGACCTCCAGGGGCCTCACAGTGTGGATCGCGGAGGTCTCCATCGAGATGCATCCGCGGGAGAAGACGTCCTCCGTCGCGCATCCGTCCCTGCGGGCGGACTCCCTGCCGGAGAGGTACGGACCAATCACGGAGGAACCGCTGGAACATATGTCGTCCACAGTTCCGGCACCGAGGACGTGTCCCCCGTTCTTCCCCGCTCCGGGACCCATCTCGATCATCCAGTCCGCCTCGCGGAGGACGTCGGTGTCGTGGTCCACGAGCACCACGGAGTTGCCGTCCTCCACCAGGTCGCGGATGACCCCGTTCAGGCCCACCAGGTTGGCGGGATGGAGTCCTATCGACGGCTCGTCAAGGACATAGAGAACACCGGAGGTGCGGTTGCGGACCGAGCGGGCAAGCTGCATCCTCTGCCTCTCCCCCGTGGAGAGTGTGGACGCGGCACGGTCTAGGGTGAGATACCCCAGTCCGAGATCGAGAAGGCGTCTCGCCATCCCGCGGAACGAGTCACGCAGCTCGACGGCCATCGGCCTCATCGCCTCCGGGAGGGAGTCGGGCACGCCGTCGACCCACCCGCACAGCTCGGTCAGGGTCATCCTGCACACCTGGTCCAGGGAGATGCCGCGGAGGAGCGGGGCACGGGCAGCCGCGGAGAACCTGGTGCCGTGACAGTCGGGACACTCGGACTCGCGGAGGAACCTGGCGACCTTCTTCATCCCCGCCTCGTCCTTGACCTTGGAGAGGGCGTTGCGGACTGTGTAGACCGCGTTATAGTAGGTGAAGTCCAGCTCTCCGCCCTCGTTGGAGGTCTTGGACTTGTACAGGATGTGCTTCTTGACGGCGGGACCGTTGTAGACGATGTCCCTCTCCTCATCGGTGAGGTCCCTGAAGGGGACATCGGTGCGAACCCCCATCGCACGGCACACGTCGGTCATCAGGGACCACATCAGGGCTCCCCAGACCACCACGGCACCCTCGTCGATCGTCTTGGACTCGTCGGGGACGAGGGTCGAGATGTCGACGTCGCGCACGACCCCCGTGCCGTCACAGGTGCGACAAGCTCCGAGGCTGTTGAACGACAGCTCCTCCGCGGAGGGGACGCTGTAGCGCTGTCCGCAGGTGCGACAGAAGAGGGGATGCTCGGCAGCGACGAGGATCGTGGGAGGGTTGAGGTGCCCTTCGGAGCACCTGTGCTCGGCCAGACGGGAGTACATCAGGCGGAGCACGTTGAGAAGCTCGGTCCCCGTGCCGAAGGTGCTCCTGATTCCGGGGACGCCGGGACGCTGGCGGAGTGCCAGGGCGGCGGGCACGTGCAGGATCTCGTCGACCATCGGGCGCACCGGCTGGGACATCCTGCGACGGGTGTAGGTGGACAGCGCGTCGAGGTACCTGCGGGAACCCTCGGAGTAGAGCACGCCGAGGGCCAGAGAGGACTTTCCGGATCCGGAGACACCTGCGATGCCGACCACCTTGTTGAGGGGCACATCCACATCCACGTTGCGGAGATTGTGCACACGGGCACCACGAACGACTATCCTGTCTACCATCGTGGTCGGAAGCACACTCAGATACTTTTGGATTTGGGAAGTGATGTTTGGAAAACTCCCTTGAAAAACGTCATCAATCCTGGAAAAACTCCCTTGAAAAACGTTATCATTTCCAGAAAAACTCCCTTGAAAAACGTTATATCCCATCATCTGGATTACATCGGCATGTTCCGCAGGAAGATCTACGACGCGTTGAGGTCCTGGAAGGACGCCCAGGCCAACCACCGTCAGGCGCTGATCATCAAGGGCCTCCGCCAGGTGGGCAAGACATTCATCGCTCGCAGATTCGCGGAGGACAACTATCGTAATGTCGTGTACATCAACTTCAAGGCCAATGATTCCGCCAAGCAGGCGTTCAAGGGCGACTTCGACGTCGACAGACTCACCCTCGACCTGTCAGCACTGTCGTCCGAGTTCAGGTTCGTACCTCACGAGACCGTGATCATCCTGGACGAAATACAAGACTGTGCGGAGGCACGTGCCTCCCTCAAGTACATCGTGGAGGACGGTAGATATGATGTCATGTGCACGGGTTCACTCCTCGGGATCAAGGGATACAACAGGACTGCGAGCAGGGGCGTGTCGGTCGGATCGGAACACACGCTGTACCTCAAGGCCATGGATTTCGAGGAGTTCCTCTGGGCCAAGGGCGTGAGCGAGGACGTGATCGCCCACGTGAGAACCAGGGTGAGGGAGAAGGGCCCGGTCAGTGACATCATCCACGAGACCCTGATGCGTCATTTCCACGAGTACATCTGTGTGGGAGGGATGCCGGCGGTCGTCGAGACATTCGTCAGGACCCACGACCTGAACCAGGTCCAGACCATGCAGAGAGACATACTCGAGAGCTACAGGGACGATTTCGCCAAGCATCTCGACGAGAACGGTCACGAGGAGACCGATAGGACTCTTCTGGCAAGGATCAACGCGGTTTTCGAGTCGATACCTGCCCAGCTCGCCAAGGAGAACAAGAAGTTCCAGTACTCCAAACTCGGCAGGAGCGCCAGAGGCAACCAGTACGATCCTGCCATCCAATGGCTGTGCGACTACGGACTCGTGACGAGATGCACACGCCTCAACTCGATGGAGAGACCGCTGGAGGGCAACGCGGACCCGTCGGTGTTCAAACTGTACTTCAGGGACACAGGCTTATTCACATCGATGCTGGAGAAGGGGACTGCCTCCGCCATACTCAACGGTGAGCTCGGTGCGTACAAGGGCGCCATCTTCGAGAACATCGTCGCGGATGCGTTCTCGAAATGCGACCGCGGACTCCACTATCATGCCAAGGCCTCCGGCGTTAGGCGTATGGGAATCAGTTCCCACCATC
>JAKSHU010000025.1 GCA_024399175.1 archaeon | reverse complement strand
CGAGACGGTCGGTCCTCCAGGTGACCTCGTCGGCGGTGGTCTCGATCTTACGGCAGGCGTCCTCCTCGAGACAGACGGACAGGATTCCGACCTTCTTTCCGATGGCGTCGATGGAACCGTCGACGGCGATGAGGGAGGTCCTCTGGAATCCGGATGTGTTGGAACCGTCGACGACGATCTTCCTCATGAACTGGATCTCGTCGATGACGCTTGCTCCGACGAGCTCGGAGAAGATGAGGGTGGTCTCCATCGTATCGGCGTTGACCTCGTGGGGAGGCTCCTCGTCGAGCTCCACAAGACAGGTCTCGCAGTCACAGCTCTGGTATCTGTATCCGTATCCCCTGAGGAACTGTGCCAGAGCGGCACGGTCGACCTCTCCGGTCTCGGAGGTGGTGGGCCTGAGCCTCCTGTAGATTCCTCCGTATCCGTTCTCGTTGAGGTTGCTGTCACAGTTACAGAACAGCTTCTTGGTGTCGAGCTGCTGGTGGATCTCGATACCGCACATCATCTCGTATTCTTCGCTCACAGCATCAGCCTCCTGTCGCTCATCTCGTCTGCAAGGCAGGTCTTCATGACCTCCTTGGCGGCCTCGACCGACTTGGTGTTGGCGAGTGCCCACATCAGCTTAGCGTAGGCGGTCTCGGGGAGCATGTCCTGCACGGTGATTGCTCCGGCGTTGAGCATGTCCCTTCCGGTGGCATAGACGTTGAGATTGGTCCTACCATTGAGACACTGGGAGGTGACGACCACGATGGCTCCGTTGTCGGTGGCCTCCTTGATGAGGGGGACCATGTTGCTGTTGACGTGTCCGAGTCCTGAACCGGAGATGACGATTCCCCTGCTCTTCATGAAAATGTCACGGAAGAGGACAGGGTCCATTCCGGGATAGAACTGGAGCAGCACGACATCCTGGCACATGTCGGATGCGACCTCGACCCTGTCATCGGTGACGGGCCTTCCGCCGCAGTTGAAAGTGATCTTTCCGGCCTTGTCAATGACCGCCACGGGGGGCACGTTGATGCTCTTGAAGGCATCCCTGCGGGAGGTGTGCATCTTCCTGACCCTTGCACCGCAGTGGACCGCGAAGGAATCGTCGCCGGATCCGTCGTGCATGACGACATAGACTCCGGCCCTGTTGCCGTTCACGCAGAACCTGGCGGCGGCCATCAGGTTGCTGCTCGCATCCGAGGAGGGCCTGTCGGAGGACCTCTGGGCACCGACGAAGACGACGGGCTTGGAGACGTCGCCGAGCATGAAGGACACCGCGGCCGCGGTGTATCCCATGGTGTCGGTTCCGTGGGGGATGATGACTGCGTCCGCACCGTTGTTGATCTCCTCGGCGATTGCCTTCGCAAGCTCCTGCCAGTGGGGGACAGTCATGTTCTCGGAGAAGATCGCGAAGAGCGCACGTGCCTTCAGATTGGCGATCTCCTTGATCTCGGGGACCGCGTTGACGAGGTCAGAGGCGGAGAGTGCGGGATGCACACCACCGGTCCTGTAGTCGACATAGGATGCAATGGTTCCGCCGGTACCGATGAGCACGATGGTCTTGAGGCCCTTCTTGGGCTCGTCGACGGACTCGTTCTTCGCCCTCTCGACGGGCCTGGAGACGACTGAGATCTGGGACTCGGCATCGAGCCTGATCCCGATGTTGTATCCGCTCTTCACCTTCAGGATGAGGATGTCCTCGCCACTGAACTCGTGGTGGGGCATCAGGACGCCGTGATAGGTCTTCCCGGAGACCTGGACGTCAAGCATGCAGCCCTCGTCCGCGCCAGCATCGGCTAGTTTCTTCGATAGGAAATCGGCATAGCTCATAATGGGCGGACAATGTCGCTCCTTTCCTTTTAATGTATCGCGTGTGCGCGTGCATAGCCTTAAACCCTACATCCCGTTCAACCCCCCATGCATATAGTCCAGGCCGGAATGGAATTCGATGTACTCAAGGCGAACAACAGGATCGCCCACGAGAACTACCACACCCTGAAATCGCACGGCATCAAGTCCGTCGACTTCATGGGTTCCATCGGGGCAGGAAAGACCGCCCTCATCATCGAGATGGGAAAGAGGCTCGTGGCCCAGGGCAAGAAGGTCTGCGTCATCGCGGGAGACGTCACCGGCGATGATGACTTCGAGAGGTTCCAGCAGGCAGGTCTCGATGCGGTCAACTGTAACACCGGCAAGGAATGTCATCTTGACGCCAATCTCATCAAGAAGACCCTGGCCACGATGGACCTCGACAGGTATGATATCGTCATCATCGAGAACGTCGGAAACCTCGTGTGCCCCGCCGACTTCCCCCTCGGAACCGATTTCAGGGCCGTCGTGGTGTCCACCACCGAGGGAGACGACATGGTCAGGAAGCACCATGCGGTGTTCCAGCACTCCGACATCGCCATCCTCAACAAGATGGACATCTCGGATGCCGTGGGAGTCGACCCCGCAGTGATCACCGGAGACTACAACAGGCTCACCGGCGGACTGAAGAACATGTACACCTGCAGTGCCAGGAAGGGTGACGGTGTCGACACCATCATCGAAGCACTTGGATTTTGAACAGGAGAGAATGAAATGAGGATTATCACCGTCGGAGGAGGAGCGAGGGAGCACGCAGCAGTCGAGGCCCTTGCCCGCGCAGGCGCAGAGATCTACGCCGTCATGAAGAACGCCAACCCCGGAATCGAGGCGAAGGCCACCAAGGTTCTCCTCACCGCAGAGAACGACATCGACAAGATCTGCGACTTCGCGATCAACAACGAGATCGAGTATGCGTTCGTCGGACCCGAGGCCCCCCTGTCGGCAGGAGTCGTCGACGCACTCCAGAACATCGGAGTCAAATGCGCATCCCCCACCAAGGATGCGGCAAGGATCGAGACCTCCAAGACCTTCATGAGGCAGCTCGTCGAGAAGTACAACATCGACGGCAACCTGAAGTACAACGCGTTCGACTGTGCCGCAGATGCCATCGAGTTCGTCAAGACCGTTCCCTACAAGGTCGCGGTCAAACCCGTCGGACTCACCGGCGGAAAGGGAGTCAAGGTCCAGGGAGACCAGCTCCAGACTCTTGAGGACACCATCGGATACATCAACGAGATCTTCGACGACAACGTCGGAGGAGGAAAGGTCATCATCGAGGAGAAGGCCGAGGGAGAGGAGTTCACCCAGATGGTGTTCACCAACGGAGAGGACGTCTACGCGATGCCTCTCGTCCAGGACCACAAGAGGGCATACGAGGGTGACCTCGGACCCAACACCGGCGGAATGGGATCCTACAGTGATGCGAACCACCTCCTGCCCTTCGTCCCCGAGGAGGACCGTCTCAAGGCGATCGAGATCAACAAGGCCATCATCAAGGCACTGGCGGCAGAGGGATGCCCCTATCACGGAACCATGTACGGACAGTTCATGCTCACCAGGGACGGACCCAAGATCATCGAGATCAACGCCAGGTTCGGAGATCCCGAGGCCATGAACGTCCTGACCGCACTCACCTCCGACTTCTCCGAGATCATCAAGTGGATGGCGGGCGGAAAGATGAAGGATGAGGTGAAGTTCTGTGAGAAGGCCACCGTCTGCAAGTACATCGTCCCCAGGGGATACGGAGTCAAGTCCGAGTCCGGACACATCCTCTCCATCGATCTGGAACGCATCGAGAACTCCGGAGCCGTGGCCTACTTCGGCAGCGTCGACAAGGTCGATGGCAAGCTCGTCACCGGAACCTCCCGTTCCGTCGGAATCGTAGGAATCGGCAACACCATCTCCGAGGCGGAGCAGAACTGTGAGAAGGCACTCGCATTCGTCAAGTGTGATGCCATCGCGGTGCGTCACGACATCGGAACCCAGGCCCTGATCCAGAAGAGGATCGACCACATGAGGCAGATCCGCGGACAATGAGAAGGGTTGCCGTAAAGATCGCATATCTGGGAGACGAGTTCAGCGGTTCCCAGATCCAACCTGCAGAGACCAACCTGCGCACAGTGGCAGGGGAGATCCTGCAGAACCTCCTGCTAGTCGACCACGTGCCGCAGGAGAAGATCGACCTCAAGTTCGCAAGCCGCACCGATGCGGGCGTGAGCGCACTGGGAAACGTGGTCACATTCTACACCGAATTCAAGGATCTGGGTCTTCTCCTCAGAGCGGCCAACTCCATCTCCCACGGTGTGTACTACACCGCATATGCGGAGATCGATGACAGGTTCAATCCGAGGATGGCCTGGAAGAGATATTACAGGTACATCGTGCCCGAACACAGGATCGACTTCGATAGATTCGCCGAGGCCGCCAAGCTCTTCGAGGGCCACCACGACTTCAAGAGGTTCGCCAAGAACGAGACCGGCAAATCCACAGTCATGGTGATCGAATCAGTCAACGTGACCCACGAGAACGGTATGATCATCACCGACTTCTGTGCGGACTACTTCCTCTGGAACCAAATAAGGCGCATCATGGCCGCAGTGATACAGGTCGGCAAGGGGATGTCGTCCCTCGACGACGTGAAGGCCAAGCTGGCGGGAGAGGATGGCACGTTCGGCATAGCCAAACCTGACGGACTGACACTGCTCGACGTGACGTACCCGGATCTGGAGTTCCAGAAACCGGACTTCTGCCCATTCGAGAAACGCATCCGCCAGGACCTCTACATAGACTCGTTGAAACTCCTGTTCCATAAATCCTTGTAACCAGACGACTATCGGGGCCCCATGCAACTCCAAGACATGATCGCCGAGGTCGAGGCGTCCTTCACTGAGGAGGAGAGTGCCGTCGACCTTGCCTTCACCCAGTCCAGGCGGATCATCAGGAAGACCAAGACCGCCATCCACGGCATCCACACAGGCAATCGTGACCCAGAACTGATTGACAACATATCCAGTGACCTCGCGGGCCTTCTGGAGGCCATTGCGGGCCATCCGAAGCTCTACTACGGCAATGATGTCGAGAGCGCTATGATGGAATTCGCAGAGACCGTGATCTACGACTATGCACTCAGGAACGAGGATATCCCCTCGTTCAGGGATCTCGACATAACTCCCAGCGCATGGGTCCTGGGTCTTGCAGACTCCATCGGAGAACTCAGAAGGGACATGCTCGCTCGTCTGATGAAGGGCGAACTGGACGGGGCGATGGCCATCTTCGAGAAGATGGAGGAACTGTCGGATGCTCTGATGACCTTCGATGTGAAGGACTCTGTGGCGCCCATCAGGAGAAAACAGGATATCGCGAGGAGCATAATGGACCGTTCCAGAACGGACATCGCCACCGCGAAGATCATGAAAACCGTTTGATCGAAAAATCGGGGGCCTGAGCCCCCTTGAAAGTTTTAACGCCTTGCCTTGGGCTTTCCGTAGTTCTTAACAGGCTTGCGGAAGACGAAGATCGCAGCGATGAGGACGACGATGAAGACGATGACCATGATCCAGGTCATGAGGTCGTTGTTGCCCTGCTCGTAATAGAAGTCATAAGACTTCTCGAGTCCGGTGATGTTGTAGGATGCATCGGAGGAGACGAGCTTGAAGGTGTGGTGTCCTGCAGACAGGTCCTTGTTGAAGTACTTGTAGGACACGGTGGTCTTGTCACCAGGGGCGACGGTGAGCTTCTGCTCGCTCTCCACGACCTTCACTCCGTCCACATAGAAGTAGACGGGAGCGTTGGAGACGGCCAGAGAACCGTTGTTGGAGATCTCGACGGACAGGGTGATGGGCTCACGGACCTCGATGGTCTTGGAGACGTTCTGGACGGACTTCTCTCCGCTGATGGTTGCGGTGAACTCAACCTCGAGGGTGTACTTTCCAGCGGTCTTGGGCGCGGTCACGGTGATGTCCTTGCTGTACGGAACGGAACCGATGGTTCCGGACGTGCTGCTGAGTGCACCACTCTGGGTGGTACCGGAGGAGTTCACGAGCTTGGCGGTGTAGCTTCCGGTGGTGAATCCGGAGTCTGCGGAGAACTTCAGGGTTGCGGTGAGAGTCTTCTCGGTGGCAACGATGTTGTCGGACAGTTCGACGGATGCGGAGCTGGCGGAGTCCGCAGAGGACTCGTCATCGATGACGAGCGCCCCTGCTAATCCGACCATTACCATGAGGGCCATGGCGAAGATTGACATGTTCAGTTTCTGCGTGAGAATACCCCCCTCTTCATTCCGCCCCAGATAAGGAGCAGGAGAACGAGTACAGTAAGTACCGTGACGATCCAGAAGCCGGTGGAGACTCCCTTCTCGTTGTTGTCAGCGTGACCTCCGCTGACAGATCCACTGGTCTCGGAGACACTTGCGGACTGTGCGGAGAGGTCCTTGCTGTCAGACACGTCACCGGAGACGGTGAGGTGGATGGCAGGAACAGTTGCGGAGGAATCCGCCTTGTCGTTGACGAGCATGACGTACAGGGTGGTGGTTCCGAGTCCCGCAACCTCATAGGAGGATGCGTTGATCTGGTATCCGGAATCATCCACGATGGAAACAGTCCATCCTGCGTCAGCGGTGGTCGCTACAAGGGACACGGACTTTGCGACCGCGTAGGTGTTCTTGACTGCGACCGCATACTTGTAGGAGTAACCATCGACGGCATCGTTGACCTTCTCGTTGTCAGCGTAGGCGACGGTGACATCTCCGGATGCGCCTCCGGTGTAGAGTGCTGCGGGGATGACCTTGGTCACGACTGCCTTTCCATCAGATCCGATAAGGGAGATGGTGGCAATCTTGCTGCCTGCTCCGACTGCGAGCTCACTATAGTGACCTGCAACAACGATGGGTCCGGAGGCACCGCCTGCAAGAGTGATGGAGTACATCTTGTCGAGGGTGAATCCGGTGCTTCCGTTGATGGTGTAGGTGACGGGGAAGTCATTGGTGTTGGTCACGTTGAGGATCAGGTTTCCGACACCGTCGGTCATGGTTCCGGTGATCTCGAGGACCTCGTTGTTGGCTTCGCGCACGGTGTCTGCGATGGAGTTGTGGGTCGAGTCCTCATCGACGGTGAATGCGGTGGAGACAAGCTCCATCGCGGTCACGGTGTACAGATAGTTGTCATCGGAGTGCTTTCCGTTGAGCTTGACGCTGGACACGGAGGCACCCTTGAGGATGTCGGCGGAGAACTCTCCGTCCTTGACCTCTGCGAAGACCACGCTGCTTCCGAAGGTGATGGTCACATCACCGTTGAGCTTGGATCCGACATATCCCTTGAGGGTGACCTTGTCTGCAAGAGTGTAGGTGAAGGTTCCCTCGGAGCTGTACTCCTGGGAGAATGCCATCTGGTTTCCATCCGCGTTGGTGGCGGTCAGGTAGAAGTGCTTTCCGTTCTCGAGATAGTAGACGTTTCCAGAGACCTTGTACTCTCCACCGTCGAGTGCGACCACAGCAATCTTGTCAGAGTCGTTGGACTTGGTGACGGTGACCTTGTAGGACGCGAGGACGTCGAGCTTGACGGCCTTGGTGTTGGGGAAGAGGTTGATGGACTGACTGTCGATGTAGGAGGTCGTGCTGTCCTTGAGGGTGACGGTGTAACGTCCGGAGTTGAGGAAGTCGACCTCGTCTCCATCGGCACCCGCGGTTCCGACCTTGCAGATCTTGGTGATGGTTCCTGCGGAGACGTACACGTAACGGTCGTAGGTGTCACCGCTGTAGGCGTCCAGGAGAATCTTTCCGGTGAATCCGGTGAAGGTGAGGCTTCCCTTGGCGATCGTGTTGGCGACCTTGTCATCTCCAGTGGAGGAGATGGAGAAGGAGGAGAGGGTCGAATTGGAGGTGACATTCTCCTTCTCGGCGACGAAGTCTGTGGTGACCTTGAAGTCGGTGTATGCTGCGAACGAGGTTGCGGGTGCGGTGCACTTGACATTGGAACCGGAAGGCACGAATATCTTGCACTTTCCATCCGTACCGGTGACAGCGGGAATCGTCGTACCGCTGACCTCGAACTTGAGGGGCACGTAGGCAAGGCTGATCTGGCTGGGAGAGGAGTAGTACACGCTCTCAGTGACAGAGTATGCTGCGGCCATGGTCACGACGAGATCCTTGGCGGGGGTGAGCGTTCCGATGAATGCGAGACCGGAGTTGTCGGTGGCATACACGGTGCACGCGTCACTGCTGGGGACCTTTCCGGTGAAGTTTCCGTCTCCATCGGTGGAGAAGATGTAGGTTCCAGATGCGGTGATGAACGCGATGGTTCCTGCGACTGCATCCTTGTCATTCTTCATGAGTTTACCGGAAACCTCCACGGTGGCGGCTCCAGAAGTGGCGAGAACGCCCTGGATCGCCTTGGGCACATAGATCTCGGTACCGGTGGAGACCGCGGTGTATCCGAGAGCGGAGACGACGGTTCCTGCGGAGGGCACGGAGAGTGCGACAGCGGGATACACGGTGAGGGAGGCGGAGGAGGATCCATCCTTGTTTGCGGTGATGGCCTTGGCCTCGGTAGAGACGAACTTGCTTGCTGCGGAACCGACGGCGTACACGCTGTAGGAACCTGCGGACACATAGGTCGTGACCTTTCCGTTCTCGCTGGCGAGGGCGGTGACGGTCCAGGTCTCTCCAAGGGAGTTCATGATGGTCACGATGACATCCTCGGTCACAGGCTGACCGTACATGTCGTTCACGGTGATGTCAAGGGAGCAGGTGGCGGCGGTGATCATCAGGTCGGTGATTCCGGGAACGATACTGACCTTCTGGGTATTCAGGAGGTTCTCTGCGGGATCGTACACGTTGACGGTGTAGATTCCAGGGACCATGTCGGGTGTTGTGAACAGTCCGCTGGAGGGGGTGACGCTGATGACCTCTCCATTGGTTGCGATGAAGGAGAGGGTGCAGTCTCCGAGGAACACTGCGTTCTTTCCATCGACAACCTTTCCGGAGTAGGGGGCCTTTGCAAGGGTGTAGTCCCTGACGGACTCGAAGTCTGCCTTGTTCTTGGTCTCGACGACGGTTCCATCCCTGAGGGTGGTGGATCCGACGATGTATTTCACGACGTAGTCGCCGGTGACGGGGACGGAGACGGTGAAGGTTCCGTCTGCAGCGGTGACAGCGGTGCTGCGCTGGACGTAGGAGACGACACCTTTGGCATCATATCCGACATCGCCTTCGTTGAGCTTCTCGAAGACGGCGACCTTAACTCCCGCGACTGCGCTGGAACCATCGGTGGTGACCTTTCCGGAAAGCTGGTTGGCGGAGGCGTTGTACTCGAGGACGACGACGGATGCGAGGTAGTTGATGAATCCTCCCTCGTTGTTCTGCTTGGCGATAGCCTCGGTCGCATCCATGTCGGTCCAGGAGGACTTCTCGTCCGCCCTGTACATGACGTGCCAGTATGCGACATCGAAGTTGTCGAGGCAGGCGGCGGGGGTCGCCTTGACGGAACCGTCGGAGTTGGCGAGTGCACTCAGGAGTGCGAGGGATCCGCTGAGTCCGAACTGCTCGGGAGTGACTCCGAGAACCGCGTTCCACATGAAGGTGTCGTACATCGCACTGTTGTAGGTGTAGTACATCTGGTCGTAGTATCCGTACTGGTAGTAGTACTGGGTGGTGGAGTCGACGGTGTAGAACTTGGAGGGTGCGCCGTAGTTGTCGATCGCGTAGTCTCCGAAGTATCCGATGGTGGATGCATAGGTGTTGTCACCATAGTACAGGGGAACCATCGAGCTGTCGGCCTCGATATAGTTGATGCTGTGTCCGGTGGCGATGCAGAGCGCGTTGTAGAGCTCGACGATCTTGGACTCGCTGAGGTTGGAGGTGAGATACTGGACTCCGACGACGTAGGGCAGGGACTGGTCCTTGATGTCCGCACTGTAGGAGATGAAGGTCTCGGGGTGCTCGGCGATGTACTTGCGTGCCTCGCTGGCGTTGTCGATGTACTTGACGACATCTGCGACACCGAAGGAGGTGAAGATCGCGGACTGGGCGTTGGCATCGTTCTCGACGAGACGGATCGCGAGGGTGGCGATTGCACCTGCGCTTCCGGAAGAGAGGTATGCGGAGGCCATGGCGGAGGTTCCTCCAGCGACGGAACTGGTGACGGTGCTGAACTTGCCTACGGAGCTGGCAGAGTCGGAGTAGCCGTACCAGGAGAGAAGGGTCGCATCCTTGCTGACATATTCGCTGGAGTGGTTCCAGGCGGATCCCACGAGAGTGGAGTCAGAGGTGTTAATGGTGTATCCGAGACCGCCGAAGTAGCTGGCGTGCTCGTCATTGGTGGGGGTGGAGGCGTCCACTGCATAGACCGCGGTGGGGACTGCCACGAGGAACACTGCGACGATCACAGTGACGAAGGGGAAGAAGTTGAGTGCCTTCTTGGCGCCTGCCTTGACTCCGTTTCCGCGGAGGGAGGCGAAGTAGGCCTTGAGGTCGACTGCCTTGAGGACCTTGACGATGAGTGCGGCAATACCGACCGCGAATCCTGCACCTGCGACGATCGCGTAGTCGGTGTTGAACCAGCCGACGAAGAAGCAGGCGAGCATCCAGAGCATGGTGAATGCGTAGAGCTTGCTCTTTGCGTTCGCACGGTACTTGTAGGCCATCCAGACTCCGACGAAGAGAGGGAACCAGACGGTGAGCCATCCGTAGTAGGCGGCCATGGCGGAGATGCTGGTCCTGCTGAACTGCTCGGTGAGCGCGGTCATCAGGGATCCCTGGAATCCGTTGCTTCCGTTGAGCATCGCGTGGGAGAGCTCGGGGAGTGCGACCGCGAACACGACGGCGACCGCCACGATGATGACGAGCATCAGGGGGACGGAGAGTACCCAGGGCTTCTTCTCGAGTGCGAGGAAGATGAAGCTGTAGACGGCGGTGAGCACTGCCACGAGGCATCCGCCGGAGAAGACGGTGCTCCAGAGTCCGGAGGGGATGTAGTAGATCGCTCCGACGAGGACTCCGACCAGAAGGATGATGTTGGCGATTCCGACGGTGACACCTAGGTCCCTTCCGCCGATACGCTCGAAGAGAAGGGTGAAGAACACGATGATCGAAGAGGTCATGACGACGGCCCAGAAGTCATTCCAGGTGAGGTTGACGAAGGCCATGAAGACCGCTGCGAGAAGGGTGTAGGTTCTGATGTTCCTGTCAGAGATGACGGATTTGATTCCGATTGCGTTTGCTGCATCTACCGCGGCAAGGGCGGAGGCCACAAAGTAGACCATCCAGGCGACGATGAAGCAGAGGAAGGGGAACTCGGTTCCGTTGGAGAAGACGGTGGTCATGACGAGGACCGCCATCACCGCGTAGAACAGTGCGGCGACGATTCCGACGAGCTCGTCCTTGAACATCCTCTTTCCAATCAGGAAGACGGGGATGCAGGTCAGTGCACCGAAGATGGGTGCGGACCATGCGAGGGTTCCGGCTGCCGCGGTGGCGTCGCTGACTCCAGTGGCGGACACGACGAACGCGAATGCCGCGATGACGTAGTCGAACAGGGGTCCGGTGACGTTTCCTGCACCGAAGGGATAGTTGAGGCTGATCTCATTGGACGGGTTGTAGGTTCCCGAAAGAATCTCCGTGACGATGCGGAGGTGGTTGGTTGCGTTTGATCCACCAGAGAGGGCGTAGTTGTCCCCTGCAGAAATTCCGTATGCAAACACGAATCTGAGCACGAATGCCACGATGATGATTGCAAACAGAGAGATCAAGCGCCAGTGCATTCTGATCCAACTGCCAGATGCATCCGCTTTTGCGGGTGCCCTGGTTGCTCCGCCTTCAGAAACTGCGGAACTGGTTGTATTTTTTGCAAGTTTGCGCATTCTCGAATCTCCGTAAAATCGATGTCGAATGGCGCTTCATACTCAAATCGATATTTATAGGCTTTTAATTATATAATATAAGGAAAGGGAAATGGTTTGGATAATTCTTCCCACTCTCGGTCAGAGAACGGACTGAATCTCCCTGGCGATGGTCTCGGCAACCTCGCGCGGGTTCTCGGCCTTATAGATCGCCCTTCCGACGATCACATAGTCCGCGCCGGCCTTGATGGCCTCGGAGGCGGATCCGCCCTGTGCTCCGACACCGGGGGAGAGAATCTCGCGGTCACCGATGATCTCGCGGATCATCGCGATGCGTTCGGGACGGGTGGCAGGAGCGATGAATCCCCTGACGTCACAGTCGACTCCGACATGTGCCAGCGCCTCGGCGTTGGGTGCGGTGAACTCCTTTCCTCCGGGATGACTCATCTCGGTGACGGCGTAGATGACGGCCTTGTCTCCGGCTGCCTTGACAGCCTCCGAGAGAGAGTCACTTCCAGGGAATGCGTGGACAATGACTGCGGCAGCACCCCTTGCGACGGAGCCCTCGACGATGAGGCGGACGGTGTTGGGGATGTCTGCCACCTTGAAGTCACAGATGACATCTGAATACTTCGAGAGTTTGGTGATCATCTCGGGACCCGCGGAGAGCACGAGAGGCCAGTTGATCTTGATTGCATCCACGATTCCCGACACGGATTCCGCGATCTTCAGCGCCTTGCTCTCATCGGTTTCATCAAGTGCCAGTATGATGCGGGAACTCTTTTTCCTATGTGCCCATCACGAGAAGATTATTTAATTGTCGCCCATATGAAGAACATATGTCCTTCCAGAGGTTCGATTCGGGCTCCGCCGCAAACGGAGAACTAGCAAAAGGCTGTCAGTACTGCATCAACGGATCCAAGATGGTCCTTCTGGTCACTGGCAGGTGCAGGGCAGGCTGTTTCTACTGTCCCGTGTCGGCCGAGAAGAAAGGCAGGGACGTCACCTATGCCAACGAGGGAAGGGTCCATTCCGACGAGGACGTCATAAACGAGGCGCTTGCGATGGATGCCGAAGGTACCGGAATCACCGGTGGAGACCCATCCGAGATGATGGACAGGACCATTCACTACATCGAGCTGCTGAAGAACAGGTTCGGGAAGGGACACCACATCCACATGTACACCTCTGTGATCAGTCTCGAGAACGCCAGAAGACTGGAGGCCGCAGGACTGGACGAGATCAGGTACCACCCCATCGAGAGCCTGTGGGACAGGATGGACTCCACGGAACTGAGGTCCATCATAGAGAACACCGGCATGGATGTGGGCATAGAGGTGCCTGCACTGCCCGGCAAGGAGAAGGAACTCGAGTGTCTTGTCGAATATGCATTCGAAGCAGGAATCGACTTCATGAACCTGAACGAGCTGGAATTCTCCGAAAGCAACTGGGACATGATGGCCACCCACAACTTCCTGGTGAAGGACGAGCTCTCGTCCGCGGTGCTGGGGGCCGAGGAATGCGCCATCCACATCCTCAACAAGTATCCTGACTACCGCATCCACTTCTGTTCCTCCACATTCAAGGACAGCGTGCAGCTGAGGAACAGACTCACCCGCAGAGCGGAACATATCGCAAAAGAATACGATGTCATCACCGATGACGGCACCCTTGTCAAGGGGATCATATATCACAGGAATCTCGATGAGGCACTTACGTACCTCAAGGAAAATTATGATGTGCCAGACGAACTCATGTACCTTGATTCCGGAAGGAATCGCATCGAGATCGCACCCTGGATCCTTGAGGAGGTTGGAGCAGAGCTCCCATTCAAGTGCTACATCGTGGAGGAGTACCCCACCGAGGACAGATTAGAGGTGGAACGCACCCCGATCAACTGATGTTCGCAATCATATCCAAAACACAACAGTGGCAGAAATCGTTGTCCGACTGTTGAAAAACTTGTCAATAATATACCCGCCCCCGAGAGGGGGCGGTTGTAAATGGTTTTTCGTTCTCCTTGGAACGGCTTCAGTCGACGCTGATGCTCTGGATTTCGTGGTGCCTGACCACGATGTCCCTTGCAATGCGCAGATTCTTGCCGGCCTTTCCGATGGCGCGACCCTTGAGTTTGGGGTCCACCGTGATGGTGGCGTGCGTGATGTTTCCGCGCTGCTCGATAACGACCTTCTGAGGGCCGTAGATGTGGAAGACGTTCATGACAAACTGCTGGGGATCTTCCGAGTACTCCACGACCTGGATGTTCTTTCCGGTCATGTCCTTCAGCTTGATCACGTGCTCGCCTTTCTTACCTACAGCGATGTTTCCCTGGCCTTTCTCGACGACGAACACGAGTTTGTCATCGGTCTCCATGCAGTCGAC
>JAKSHU010000024.1 GCA_024399175.1 archaeon | reverse complement strand
AAGAAGAAGGAGCGCGCGGAGGACATCCCCGAGCCCGACCAGCCTGTGAGGAAGGAGCGCACCCTCCACGGAAAGCTCGACAGGAAGACCCGCAGGGAATCCCAGTCCGAGAAGACCGAGGCCAAGGAGCGCAACCAGAAGAGGTCCCGCAGGGAGTCCCAGTCCGAGAAGGCCGAGACCGCCGAGGGACGCACTCCCAGGAAGTCCCGTGCCGAGGCACAGGACAAGGCCCAGAAGAAGATTGAGAGACAGCCCAAGGAGAGGAAGCCCGCAGCCGAGAAGAAGGCGGAGGCATCCAGACCCGACTCTGCAAGACCCGAGAACAACAACGGTCAGAAGATGCAGTACGTCCCCCAGGGCGTCCCCAAGAATCCCCGCCCCCTCCACTCCTATGTGGGAATCGTCCGTGCGGCCCGTCCCAAGAAGGACATGTCCTTCGACCGTCTCGAGCTGAACGTCGGTTCCGAGGACGGACTCGATGTCGAATCTCTCAAGAAGTTCGTCATCAGGACCGCAGGCATCGAACCCAAGGACGTCGGAAACCTTCACATCTCCGAGAACAAGTCCAGGGTCCAGGTCGTCAGGTACAGGTCCCAGGAGGTCGTCGACGAGCTGTTCGGACAGGTCGTCAACGGCAAGCGTGTGATGGTCTTCAACCTCAGCGACAAACAGTAATCAGGATTCCTGATGGAGGGGGACGCCCCTCCTAACCAGGACCATCCAAACTTTTAACAAAGATTCGAACTTGTTCGTGTACACCAGTTTATATCCAGCAAATCATGGTTGGATTCAACAAAACGTCGCAGGCGCAAACACGAGGTATTGGAATGATCGATCTCATATGTGTCATCGTTGGAGGGTTCTTCGAACCTGCCTGGGTCTTCTCACTGGAGAAGGCGGGCAGATGTGACAGCAGGAGGTCGACCCTGTTCTGGTACGCCGCCTGTCTCATCTTCATGTACTGCAGTCTCATGTTCCTCTCATGGGGAATGAGGACAATGAACGTGGGCATATCCTATGCCATCTGGACGGCCGTGGGCGCGATAGTCACCATAGTCATCAGCAGGCTGTTCCTCGACGAGTCCCTCAACAAGGGTAAGATCCTGTCGATAATGATGATCCTCATCGGAATCTCCGGACTCGAGCTCGCGGGAGGTCTCTGAAATGAATCCCTGGGTCTTCGTGGTCGTTGGTGGATTCTTCGAGATGCTGTGGGCCACCACGATGAACTACTCCGATGGATTCACCGATCCGTTCTGGACGGTCGTCACGTTCCTGATCAGTCTCGTGAGCGTCTACTTCCTGAACATCGGAATGAAGAGCGGTCTCCCCGTCGGGGCCTGCTACGCCGTGTGGACCGGTTGCGGAACCGTCCTGTCGACCATCTCGGGAATCCTGGTGTTCGGACAGGTGCTCGGTGCTCTGGAGGTGCTGTTCCTCGCGATCCTCATCGGAGGAATCATTCTTCTCCAGTATTTCGACGGAAAGGAAAAGTCGGAATGAGTTTTGACCGGGGGAACTCCTCCCCCGGATTCTTGTTGATCACTTCCTGCAGCCGAGGTAGGAGAAGTATGCGGCCTGCATGACCATGACCGCGGTTCCGATGACAAGGGGGTCGTGGATGATGGTCTTGGCCTTGGCATATGCGGCCTCGTCGAAGGTGTGGGGCACTCCGGGGGAGGAGATGATCGCGCCCTCGCGGATGTTCTCGGTGTCGATGTGTGCGGGGGACGCGTTGATGATGAGGTCCGCGTTCCTGATGGCCTCGGCGACATCCTCGGCGACCTTGGCGGCGGGGTTGTCCTTCTGGACGGCATAGGCCTTCTCCACGTCGACATCGGTGATGGTGACCTTGGCGCCCCTTGCGAGGAGGAGCTTGGCCGCCCTGCTTCCGACCCTTCCGGCTCCGACGACGAGGACCTCCTTCTTGATGACGGAGTCGCAGGCTCCGTCGAGTGCCGCGATATATCCCTTGGCGGTGCACATGGAGTTGTCCGCGTACTTCTTCATCTTCAGGTTGTAGGCGATGAACTCGTAGTCGTCCGCCATCATGATGATGTCGGGCTGCTTGGTGATGGCCTCGGCGAGTCCGGTGACATCTGTGGTCTCGGTGACATAGGCGTCCATTCCGAGCCATTTGCAGACATCCCTGACGGATTCGGAGAAGTTGCTGATCACTCCGAGTCCGGAGGTCACGGGGACCACGGCCACGGTGTATTCCTTGGTGTCTATGGCGTACTCCCACATTCCGACCGCCTCGCAGGCGACCTTCTTGATGGTCCTTCCGGTCTTCTCCAGAAGGAACTTCTCGAGTTCCCCGAGGGTGTCCGAAATGCTCTTCACGTCGTTGTCGGTAAGTCTTGTCAATCAAATCATCTCCGGTGCTCTGTCAATGTATTCGTCGAGGTCGCAGGACTCCATCACCGAGGTGATGAACTGCTTCTTCTTCCAAAGTGCGTCCTGGAAGTCCTTGCCGGTGTGGATCACCGTGCACCTCCATTCCGCCTTTCCGCTCCTGTAGTCGGTTATGGCCTCGTCGGCTCCGAAGAAACCTTCCACATACACGGGGTTCTCGACGTGGCTGAACTCCTTCTCTCCACAGGTGCAGAGATTGTCGCCACGTACGATGTAATGTTCGTAGATCGCGCATCCGTCGTGCGCCACCTTTCCGCTCTCCCTTCCCAGCTTGGAGCAAACGAGCTCCTCCAGGAGGTTGATTCCGGTGGCCGCGCAGATGCATGCGGGAGTCTGGCTGGGGATCCTGGCGTCGATCTCGAGGACGCGCAGTCCCTTCTTGGTGTAGATGGCCTCGACGTCCATGAGGGCGTTGAGTCCCAGGCCCTCTCCGAGATCCTTTCCGATCTTCTCGAAGAGGATCCTGTCCTCCTCGGGGAGGACCCTGTTCTCGCAGAGGACCTGCTTGCAGTCGTAGTTGGAGTCGAGGATGACCTCGGTGGTGACGTAGGACCTTGCCGAGGTTCCGTTGCCGATGACGTCGATGGAGACGCTCTTTCCGTGGACGAACTCCTGCTTGATGGGTGTGTCCCCGAGCTTCTCGACGACCTTCGGGGCCCTCTGCCTCTCCTCCTCGTCGTTGACCGCGCTGACACCGATGCTTCCGCTCTGGCAGGAGGGTTTCACGATGATGGGGAAACCGCACTCGGGCCAGGGCTGGGGGATGGGGGTGCCCAGTCTCGACATGAGCTCGTTGGACTTCTCCTTGGAGCAGGAGGTCTTGTAGGACCTGATGTCGAAGAGGAAGGGGATGTCCATCTCTCCGAGCACGCGGTCGAGGGTCTCGAGGACCTCGATCTCCTCCACGGCGGGGATGACCGCGTCGCACTGGGAGAATATCTCCCTGGCACGTGCCTCTTCCTTGACGACGTCGCAGACCTCCTTCCTGTCGGAGATGGACATCGCGGGGGCATTGGGATTCCTGTCGATGACGAGTGAGGTGTATCCCGCGTGCTTGCAGAGGTACACTGCCTCCATTCCCTGCAGGATGCCTCCGACGATTCCGATGATCATCAGTACACCGCCCTGGGTCTGTTCTTTTCCATGAACTCTCTGAACTCGGCGTTGGAGGCCACGTATCTTCCCATGTCCTTGACCATCGCCTTCACGTAGTCCACGGAGCGGTGTCCGTCGTTGATGTCAAGCTCGGGCTGCGCGACACCTGCGAGCTCCTCGTGGGGAGGCACGATGGAGGTGATGACGTTGGCTCCCGCGTCGATGCGGGTCTTGAGTCCGTTGATTCCCTCCACGTCGAGACTGGCGGGGATCAGTTTGTCCGGGTATGCGAGCCTCATGACCGCGATGGCCTTGAGCTCCTTCTGCGGGTCGGAGGGCACGATGCACTGCATGGGGGTTCCCTCCTGGGGGACGAAGGTCATCGCACGCACCTGCTGGCATCCGAGCTCGCCCATGATCCTTATCTGCTCCGCGTGGTCCGCGGCGTCCTCGCCGGTTCCGACGAGCATTCCGTCCTCGGTGAGCATTCCCGCCTCGCGGGCCCACTTCCTCTGGTCGATGCGGAACTGGTAGTCCTGCTCGAGACGGAGCTTGGCGAAGAGCTCCCTGTTGTAGGTCTCCTGATAGCAGGCGAACCAGTCCGCCCCTGCCGCCCTGAGGCGGGGCATGGCCTCGCGGGAGACGGCACCGGGAGACACCATGATGCCGAGGTCGCCGACGGTCTCCCTGACGCCCTTGACGAGGTCGATGAGTCCCTCGTAGTCGTTCCTGTAGAGCTCCGGGTCCTCACCCATCGTGAGGTCCACCATGTTGACTCCCGCATCCCTGAGGCTGGCGGAGAGCATGAGGACCTCCTCCCTGGTCTTCCTGTAGCGGTCGATGTCGTTCGATCTGCGGTAGTAGCAGAACGCGCAGTTGTTCTTGCAGTAGGTGGAGAAGTACACGAATCCGTACATGAACAGCTTCTTTCCGAAATGCTCGTCCCTCACCTTGGCGGCGGTGGCATAGAGTTCCTTCACGAACTCTGGGTCATCGTCGGCCAGTAGGGCTTCCATCTCTGCTGCAACGGGTATGTGTCCTTCCTGACATTTCTTGAGAATCTCGTACGAATCCATTGTGCTCCCTCAGTTGATCTTGTAGCCGTTGAGATAGCTGATCGACCTTCCGGTCTTCTTGACGCTTCCGTCCTTGTCCCTCATCATGATGAGGCGCTCGAGTCCGAATCCGGCTCCGCACCAGGGTTCGTGGACGTCGTGGGCGGGGTCGAGGACATGGGGTCCGACGGCCGCGGAGCACACCTCCTCTCCGTCGACCTCGACATCGATGGTCTGCTTGTAGACGTCGGATTCCTCGTCCACGAGCTCGTAGTCGAGTCCGACGGTCTTCATGACGATGTCGATGTAGTGCTTGATCTTCTCGACCGTGTCTCCCTCGGGACCCATGTCGACGAGGTTGAGCATGGTGAACTCCTCGAGATGGTCGTTGCTGTGGGATTCTGCCCTGAAACAGGAGCCGATCTCGAAGATCTTGACGGGGCCGTCGGTGTGGTCCCTGAGCTTCCTCATCACATAGTAGAGGTTGGGGGCGTGCATGGGTCTGAGGGCACGCTTGTCATCGATGAAGAACACCTGCTGGTACAGTGGGTGGTCCTCGGTGATGGTCATCTTCGCGAGGGCCGCCTTGGTGATGGAGGTGGGGGTCTTGGCCTCCACGAATCCCTCGGCGGTGAGTGCCTCGGAGAGCTTGAGTTCGAGTGCCATCAGACGGTGGTGGCGGGGGTTGACTATGAAGTCCTTTATCCCTCTCTCGTTCTCTTTCTGTATCTTGGACATCAGCTTGGTGAATGCCTTGTCCCTCTCCGCCTCGGTCTCGAAGACCGCGTTGTTGCGGGGATCGTCCCCGTACTCCCTCAGACGCTGAATCTGCGGGTCAGTGAATGTGAATGACATAGTGTGCTCTCCTTGAAGTGAATGTGAATGGCGAGAGACCGGGGTGTCGATCCCCGCTGGCTAGGTTTTAGAGACCCGCTGATCGCCGGATCGTCCCCCATGGTTATGTTTTCGACTTGGTTCAGAAATCAAGCTAAGGACACATCATGAAGCACCTCTCGTAATCGGGGCAGTTGTGTCCAACAGCGGTTGCCAAATCGTCAATGTGGAGAATAGACAAATGTACATTAATCAAGGAATCGAATGATTGATTGATTGGTTCGTAGTCCATTTTAACTCCAAAAGTAATATCTCTATACTGGTATATATAATGTATGCAGAATGTATCCAATTAACGATTTGATTATATACCAAATATCTGAGTTTTTATATGAATTCTTGTAGAAATCAACAAAAATGATGAGTTTTTCAAGAATTATGGCTGTGCGCAATTGGATGGATTAATGGACAAAAATGAGAATATTTTAGTCATCTATATAAACAACTTCCCTTATCCGCATACGTGAACAACGAGGACACCTACTGGAACTCGTTTCTTCCTGCTTTCATTGACAGGATGAGTCTCCAGATGCGCAAGAACATGACCGCCTTTGTCGAGGAGTATGGGCTTACTCACGCCCATGCGATCTACCTCATAGCACTCCATCTGCAGGATGGACAGACGATGGTGGGCCTGTCACGCTTCCTCGACCTCGACACCGCGAACACCAACCGTGTCATCAAGGTTCTCCGTGAGAAGAACTTCGTCTACGACGACCGCGCTAGCGAGTCCAACAAGAAGTTCAGGATATTCCTCACGGAGGAGGGAAAGGCCCTTGCGGGAAATCTGATGGACCATCTCACCGAATTGAACAACAGTTACTTCGCGAACATCCCCCGTGAGGACATCCTCAACATGCGCAACACTCTCATCCAGGTTCTGAACAACATGAACCTCAACATCGATGAGTACATGCACTCCAAGCTGGAGGATCCGTTCTACACCCACCTTCACATCATCCCCACGCAGGGTTACGAGGCCATCCCCGCCCGTCTGGATTCTGAGTCCCGTGCCAAGCGCGCGAAGAAGAACTGAGTCCCCAGCCACGGCGGTTTTTCCAATTTACACTTGGTTCACAAGTTTCAGAATTGGACTTATATCGACTGAATTTTTTGGTTATATTATATAAGAATATGTGTCAATTGGATACATTCGTATATCATATTATATACTGCTGACTCATAATAACATCCATGAGCAAGATCGTGGCAGTAATGGGGAGCCCGAACAGTTTCGGCAACACCGCAGGTGTTGTGGATGCGGTTCTGGATGGAGCCATGGGGCTGTCCACGAACATAATCAAGCTCTATCATCTGGGCAAATTGAACTATGTTCACGGCTGCACACACTGTCTTCGCTGCTGCGAAGCCAAGAAATGTGTCCAGGTGGATGATCTGGGGCCCGTTCTTCTTGACATCCATTCCGCTGACGTGGTCATCTTTGCCACCCCGATGTACTTCAACATGCCCACCGCACAGTTCAAGATGGTTTTTGACAGGATGTACGCGGACATGTCCGTGGACCGCAGCGTCTCGAAGCTTGCAGGAAAGAAGGCGATCATCGCGGTCACCTGCGGACAGAACGACGAGAACGCGTTCCACATGGTCGACCTGCTGTCCAAGGCCATCGAGGCCTTCGGTTTCGAGATTACGGACAGGATGGTCTTCTCTGATGATTGCGGTCACCGCAAGTTCTCTGCCGACAAGGGAGCATATTCCAAGGCCCGTGAGATCGGTGCGCAGTACAGCACCAATGCCAAACCTGTCGTCCACGACGAGACCCTCGTTCTCTGACGCAGGTCTGAGCTCATATTTTTCCGGGAATCCATATCCACAATCATTGTTCCAGGGCGGCCTGGTACATCTGTTTTCTGAAAGATGTTCGCATGACGATCCCTGCAAGAAGGATCTTGAAATCAAGGGAAAAACGGAAGAATGTTTTCCCGACCAGTCTCCCGGTCGGGGTGATTTAGAGTTTGATCACTTCAGATCGTAGTTGAGTCCGCAGACGATCTCGGGGTGGTTCTTGTGGTTGCTGACCTGGATCGCATACCAGATGGGGATGTACAGGAGGGTGAAGATGATACCCATTGCACAGTAGATGATTCCCATCTCGTGGTTGAGGTAGTACAGCAGACCTGCGACAAGCAGAAGATCGAATCCAATCATGACGAAGGACATGATGTAGAGGAACTTTCCGACCTTGTAGGGACTCTCGAGGTCCTTGAACCTGCGATAGTGGCGGGACTTGACGAACGCCAGCTGCACCATGCAGTGGGTGATGGCGTATCCGACGGAACACACTGCGAGCATCTGGCTGGCGGTGACTCCGAGGATGATGAGTCCGAATCCGATCGCGGCTTCGAAGTACAGGGAGTTCATGGGAACTCCGTAGCTGTTGGTCTTGGTGAAGCATGCGGGCATGTTTCCTTCCTCTGCCATTGCCTGGAGGGTGCTTGCGGCTCCGAGGAATGCGGTCTGGATGATCATGACCATTCCGACGATGAGGAGGATGACTGCGATGAGTCCACCGTACTCTCCGAAGCAGGTCTTTGCGATGGGGACCAGGGTTGCTGCTCCTGCATCAGCGATCTGTGCCTGTCCGAGGGTACCGTACATGCAGACGGAGATGAGTGCGTAGAGTGCCAGACATGCAAGTCCGCAGGCCATAAGTGCCTTGGGGACATCGGTGGCGGGGTTCTCGTACTTTGCTCCGTGTGCGGCGGCGGTCTCCCAACCACATGCGCTCCACTGAGCGACTGCGAGGCATCCGAAGACCATCAGGATTCCGTTGGCATCCCATTTCCATCCAGCGGGGGTGAGCTCGTTGGTGATATGCTCGGGGTGGAAGTGTCCGAGGAAGAGGGGAGAGAGGACGATGACCACGATGGGCACGATGGTGACGACGGTGAAGATGGTCTGCACCTTTGCACCACTCTCGAGTCCCTTCCTTGCGGTGATGATGATGAATCCGTAGATTGCTGCTCCCAGCACGAGGTACATGGCCATCTTGGTCATGTCGTCGATGGAGAGGGAGACGTAGTTGATGATGTACTCTGCCGTCATGATGGTGAAGATCGGAATGACGGGGGTCCACGCGGTGAAGTAGTCCCATGCTCCGATGGCACCTATGAGGCGACCTTTGTTAATCTTGCTGGATCTGTATTTCTCGTCGTTCTGGAAGACATACTGGATGGATCCTCCCATTCCTGCGGTACCGAAGGTGGCACACATCTCACCGAGGGTGAGGTTCAGGAAGAATCCGGATACGACGGAGATAACCCAGATAGCAATGCTCATTGCCCAGAGGGTGAGGGAGAGGTCGGCGAGGGAAGGCACGATCAGGATGGGGACACCCATCGCAATCAGTAATCCCTGCTTCCAGTTAATTCCCTTAACCGGGGTGGCGCTTGCGCTAGCTGAATCTGTCATGTTATCAACCTTTGATAAAAATCAAAAGAAAAGGCGTTGTAACAACGGTTTTGGAGGAAACCCCGGGGTTGCCCCCGGGGAACTGCAGGCTTAAGTTGGTACAAACGTTAGTTTGCTGCAGTTTTTATGAGGAAATCATCCCTTGACGGCTGCAACCATCTTGGTGACGATGTCGGTGGAGTTCTCGGAGTAGACATCGGCTCCGATCTCGTCTGCCCACATCTGGGTGACGGGTGCTCCTCCGACGTTGGTGAGGCACTTGCCCTTGAGGCCTGCTGCCTTCATCTTCTCCTCGAGGGTCTTCTGGTTGACCATGGTGGAGGTCATGAGGGCGGAGGTTCCGCATGCAATTGCGTTGTTGTCCTGGCAAGCCTTGACGATGTCGTCGAGCTTGACGTCACGGCCAGCGTTGATAACGTTGAATCCGGCGACCTTGAGCATGATTGCGCAGATGTCCTTTCCGATGGAGTGGATATCTCCCTCGATGGTGCAGATGACGAAGTTTCCGAGTGCGGAGGTAGCTGCTCCCTCTCCGAGCTTGGGGGTGATGACCTCAAGTGCTGCGTTGAGTGCGTTTGCTGCTGCCATGATGTGGGGGAGGAAGATCTTCTTCTGTGCGAAGAGCTCTCCAACCTCGTTGATTCCGGCGGTGTATCCGTTCTTGATCAGGTCGACGAGGTCAGCGCCTGCTGCGACTGCGTCCTCTGCGATCTTCTTTGCGTCTGCAACCTTGTATTTGAGGATTGCTTCTTTTGCCTGTGCGTTGAAATCTGCCATTTAAATTCACTCCTTTCCTGCCCTAGCGAAGTAGGCTTTGTCAGCTTCTGCTGCGATCTTGTCCCATGCGGCCTTAACGTCGGCCTCGAGGGGCTTAACTTTGTGGTTTGCGAGAACATCGACGACGATCTCGTGTGCGACGTCGATGACGTCCTTCTTTCCGTCGGCCTGCCACTCACCGAGCATGCGCCTGTCGAAGACACGGGGGTCGGATGCGAGGTCGATCTGCTCCATGGTGGAGGGGTGTGCGATGAAGTCGTTTCCGACTCCGATCATCTTGATTGCGTCGACTGCAAGGGTCTCATCGTTGACGACGACTCCCTCCATGAACTTCCTCTCCATCATGATGATGTCGTTGTCGACAATCATCTGTTCCATGGAGAAGGTCTGTCCGAGCTCGAGCATTCCAGATCCGTAGATCATGTTGACTCCTGCGAGTGCTGCTCCGAGGGAGGTGATGGTCTTCTCGTGGGATGCCTGTCCATCAGGGACTTTGGCGTCGGTCTACATACCTGCGGTGAACACAGGGAGGCCATAGTACTGGCCGAGCTTGGCGACGGAAGCGCTGATGAGTCCGAGCTCAGGAGATCCGACAGGTGCGGTACCCCTCTTGAGGTCGAAGGTGGTGGTGGAAGATCCGTACATGATGGGTGCTCCGGGTGCTGCAAGCTGGGAGAGCACGATACCGGAGAGGATCTCTGCGTTGTGGGTAACGAGGGTTCCTGCAAGGTAAACAGAGGAGGATCCTCCTGCCATTGCCATGGAGAGAACGTTCACGGGGATTCCGTACCTTGCTCCCTGGATGATACACTGGCATGCGTTGTAGGAAAGCTCGAGGGGAGAGGTGGGGCAGACGAGCATGGACATGATGGGCTTTGCGCGTGCCTCAGCCTCATTTCCGTGGTAGTATGCCTTGACCATTTCCCAGTAGAACTTGACGTTGTCTGCGACGGGGTCGATGTGGTGGAAGTGCATGGTGGTGTTTTCCATGGAGGTGTACATCTCGTGGACATCCTCAGATCCGTTTCCTGCCCAGTTCCTTGCGGAGACGGGGAGGGAGAAGAAGCTCAGTCCGTTGCAGGTGTCGCAGAGCTTTGCGATGTTGGCGAGGTCCTGCTCGTTGGAGTCACGGGTCTCGAACTGTCCGTGTCCCTTGTAGTCGCAGACCTGGATACCGGTTCCGAAGCAGGTGTAGTTGACCTTACCTTTCCACTCCATGGGGAAGGTCCTGCTCTCGTCACGTCCGTAGAGGTAGTATTTCTTGGGGCAGGTTGCGAGTGCCTTGTCAAGGACGTATCCGGGGATCTTGACCATGAGGGTCTCTTCGTCAACAGGGCATCCTGCTGCCTTGAAGATCTGGCGGGCCTCGACATCGGAAACCTGAACTCCGTAGGTCTCAAGGACATCGCGGGTAGCCATGTCGATCCTGCGGATTTCATCCTCAGTGAACAGCTCGAATTTAATTCCATTTCCCTGAGTCTGTGCAGGGTAGATGGGGGTGGTTGTTGCCATTTTATTTTCTCCTCCGATTAGCCTTTCGGTTAATCTTGGTAACCTCATTATCACCATCAGTATTAATAGTTTATTGTGAACCTCAATATTTTTGTTGTATGCGACTACGAAAATGATGAGTCGGTAACAATAACTAATGCATCCAATTGTGCATAATCGGGTGAAATTCGTATTGTCGTTTATATACTTTTGAAATTTTTTGAAAAAATACAGTAAAATCTTTACATATCTGGAAAAACCCTAGTTACATCCAATGGTGGTGGATTGGACTCTCCTATATTATTATTAAAGAATTACCAAGAAACATCCAACGTGAATGTCGAGGATCCATCTAACATCCAACGTAGCGTCCGCTCTGATTGGATGTGGGAAAAAGGGGGATGCGGTATGCAGATGGATGCGGTTCAGAAATCGAGTCCGCAGTTGGAGATGGTCTTCAGGGCATCCTCGTAAATCTGGAGGTACTCGTCGGTGGGGCGGATCTTCTTGACGTCGTAACATTCCTGGAATGTCTTGCCTGCGGGGGCGGTGGGATAGTTGGACTCGTACTGGCGCAGAAGGTTGTCGATGACCCTGTTCACATAGTCCGGCTCCATTCCGCAGACGGCGGAAGAGGCCTCTCCGAGCATCCTCGCCTCGAGTCCGGTGGCCCTGTCCTTCGAGACTCCCTTTGCCGATGCGACACCAGACAGGAGCTCCCTGCCCGAGGCCGTGTCGGCGATGGCCTGTGCGGCGACCTCCAGGAGGCACATCTCCGTGCAGGGTCCCGCAAGGGTATAGTACTGGTTGGCCAGAAGCACGTCGGTGTTGGCGTCTAAGGCCGCACACGCGTGCGAGGAGACCTGGAGACTCTGCCTGTTGGTCGTGGTTCCCCACCTGACGTGGATCGGTCCGTCCAGATGCAGGTCGCAGTTGAAGAGGACGAATGAGGCGAGCGTGGCCGCGACGTCACATATCGCGGTCTCCTCCACGCTTCCGACATATCCTCCCATGATGGGCATCTGCTCGATGACCACGTTGTCTCCCGATAGGTGCCAGGATGCGATCATGTTCATCATGTCGGTGTTGACCTTCAGCTCATTGAGCTGGGAGCATTCGTGGCAGTCGCTCTGACGCATGCCGTTGTTGACAAGTCCGGCAGAGACGCATCCCGTCGTGGACAACGGGGTCTCGGGTCCCTATATGCACATTCCAGGACGTCCGGACATGCTGGTGGCCTCGCGCACGTGCCTTATCTCGGCCATAGTGGCCTTGATCTCCCAGGGGCTGTTGGGGGTGACGAGTCTGCCATCGATGGCATCGATGATTCCGGACACGATTCCGTCCACCATGGGTTCCTGTGCGTAGGAGCGGATCACGCTCTCGAAGATGTCCTCGCTGATGGGGGCTCCCGTGGGGCCTCCCTCGATGACGGGTCTTCTCACGGCATTGCCCCTGCGAGGCTTGACCTTGACCTTGTCCTTGCCCTGACCCAGCGTCAGTTTTTTGGGAGCCATCTTGAGGCCCTGGTAGATCTCATCCTCCTCGAGGGTGAGCACTCTTCCCTGGTCCACGTTGAAGATTCCGCAGCTGAGAAGCATGTCCATCCCGGCAAGGAACAGTCTGTCGATCAGTTCCGAATCGGTCGGGATGATGTCGTGGCCGAAGTCAAGCTCGTAACAATCCTTCAACATCTTGGCCTTCGCCGGTATGACCTGGTAGTCCCATTCGCTCTCGGTCATCTTCTGACCCTGCGTGAACCTGTCATATGCATCGAAGACGTCAACGTATTTGCGAGCGGCCACTTTTATCGCGCAATGATGTTAATTAACGTATATAAAGATTTAAAATAACGAACGCGGGGATCCGAATCCGTGTGAATCAAAAAATCAGATGCTGGCACATATGTACCAGCATCCCAGTTTGAAGGAAACTGTGTACAAGTGTAATCCCGGCCGAGGCCGGGAAAGGGGTTTCAGTGCTTGATGTCGAGACCTGCATCCCTGATGGTCTGCAGAGCCTTGTCGTAGACCTCGAGGTACTCGGCGGTGGGCCTGACGGTCTTGACGTCGTAGCACTCCTGGAAGGTCTTGCCCTGGGGTGCGTTGGTGTACATGGGCTGGTAGATGTCCAGGAGGTTCTGGATGGTCTCGTTCATGTCGGACACCTTCTGTCCGGCCGCACAGCGTGCGGCCTCTCCCATGACACGTGCCTCCATTCCGGTGAACTTGTCGAGGACGACTCCCTTGGCTGCGGCGGATCCGGAGAGGAGCTCCCTTCCGGAGGTGGTGTCGGTGATGGCCTGTGCCGCGGTCTCGAGAAGACACATCTCGGTGCAGGGTCCTGCCATGGGGTAGTACTGGTTGGCGAGGAGCAGGTCGGTGTTGGCATCGACCGCCGCTGCGGCGTGTGCCGCGATCTGGAGGGTCTCCTTTGCGGTGGTGACGTTCCACCTGATGTGGATAGGTCCGTCGAGGTGGAAGTTTCCGCTGAAGAGTGCGAAGGATGCGAGGGTGGTGGCGACATCGCTGATGGCGGTCTCCTCGAGTCCTCCGGTGTATCCTCCGAAGATGGGCATCTGCTCGACCATGATGGTGTCGCCGGAGACGGTCCATCCTGCGAGCATGTTCAGACCGGTGAGGTCCATCTTGAGCTCGTTGAGCTGGGAGCACTCGTGTGCGTCGGTGATCCTGTGGCCTGCGTTGGGGCAGTCAGCGACGAGACGTCCTCCCACGGTGAGAGGAGTCTCGGGTCCCTATACACCGAGACCGGGCCTGCCGGCCCTGGTCCTTGCTTCCTTGCACATCCTGAGCTCCTGCATGGTGGCGCGGATCTCGTAGGGGGTTCCGGACTTTGCCTTCTTGCCCTCGACGGTGTCCATGACACCGTCGACGAGGTCGTCGACGACTGCCTCCTGTGCGTAGGACTGCATGATCTTGACGAACAT
>JAKSHU010000023.1 GCA_024399175.1 archaeon | reverse complement strand
AGGCAGGTCCGAGGGCAAGGACGAGAAAGCCAGATATCTCCTGCCCTACGTGGCCCCCGACCAGGGGACGGACACATGCCTCAGGGACATCCTGAGGAGAGACCCGTACCTCGCCCAGTCCTGGATGAGGGAGAAGTCCGTCAAGCTGCCGGTCGGCAGGTTCAACAGACTCCTCGAGATGCTTCCCGAGGGCAAGGACATCGACAAGGAGGGGCTGACTTCGGTCACCCTCACCTTGAAGGACCACGCGGACCGGACCCTAGAGATCGCCATCGATGACAAGATGGATGACATATCGATGGACGAGACCCTGATCATCGGCCACAAGGACCTCAGCGACGAGTTCGACCTCAACAACGTCCTGAAGATTTTCGACGACTCGGAGAAACTGATATTCCGCATCGTTAACGAGAAGGAGGGAGTCCTCGACGAGGGGGACATGCAGAGGCTCGCCACCATCCTCGGCGTGAGCACCTACGGCGACTACGGCATGGCGGACGAGATCATCAACAGCTACACCCGGCTGAAGAGGTATCACGACTGCATCATCGTAGGCAACCAGCCGAGGAAGAACAACGACTACAAGCTGGCCATGATGGGACACGCCTACGCGCTCAGATACCAGCTGTCCAAGAAGCTCTCCGACCTCGACCTGTCCGATATGAACCTCACCTCCTTCGACTTCTCCTACGGAAGGATGGAGAACACCCTCCTGAGGAACGGCATCCTCACCAACGCCTGCTTCTTCAAGACCCAGATGAGCGGTTCCAATCTGGAGGACTGCGACATAGGAGGCACGATGTTCAAGGACTGCAGCATGGACAAGTGCTCCTTCAACAGGAGCAAGGTGACCTCCGCCACGTTCGAGAACGTCCTCCTGGACTCCGCGTCCTTCGTGGAGGCCGAGATCAGCTCCATCCACATCGGGGACATCAGACTGAGGGACGCGGCGTTCACCAGGTCCAATGTAAGGTCCGCCTCGTTCACGGAGGTGAACCTGGACCATTCCAACTTCCAGGAGTCCACGCTCACCGACGTGACATTCGGAAGATGCCACATGGCGAACTCCATCTTCATCGGATGCACGTCGTCCGAATCCACCTTCGACGACTCGGTCCTGAAGGGCGGGAACTTCCGCGGGGCGATGATGAGCAACACCACGATGACCGACAGCAACTTCAGCGAGTGCGAGTTCACCGACGCGAACGTGACCTCGGCGATGATGGGTCGCTCCCTGTTCTCCAACTCGTCCTGCGAGAACGTCAACTTCACCGGAAGCGTCCTGCTCGCCTGCAAGTTCGACACGTCCCTCCTCTCCAGGTCCTCGTTCGTCAAGTCGTTCATCGGATCCTGGACACTCAGGCCCGCCGAGAGAAACTGGGTCGCCAAGGACCAGCAGATTATAGAGCACGAGCAGAACCTCTCCAGCGGAGTGAGGTCCATCTCCCACTCCGTCACGAGCTCCGCCGACAAAACGGTGCCCGAGAGTACCAGGGAGCACTACGGGAAGGTCATCAGGACCTCTGTGGACCTGATCACGATGGAGGGACACATATCACTCTTCGACCATTCGACCATGGAGGACTGCCTGTTCACCGAGACGGAGATCGCCGACAGCATGATGAGGTTCGTGATCCTCAGCGGAAGCCGTTTCAACAGCAGCAGGATCACCAACTCCTCCTTCGAGGGATCCATCCTCAACAACATGTCCGTCTCGAAGTGCGCACTGGTGAACGTGAACTTCGACCGCACGTCGTGGAACGGATCGACACTCAGCGATGTCAGGAGCGAGTCCTGCGACTTTTGCAACTGCAGCATCACCGACGCATCGTTCGTCTCGGTCGCGTTCAGGCGTTGCAACGTGGAGAACACCGCCTTCCGCGGAAGCAAGATCATCGGATGCACCTTCACGGACATGGTCATCACTGACGAGCTCCTGAAGGTGTCTGAGGCGTGCGAATTCATCGGATGCACCTTCCGCGGAATGTCCGAGAAGGCGATGAACAGGGACATGGAGAACAGGTTCAGGAGATGCACGTTCATCGACTGTGCCGAATCCAGAGCCGTCATGGCACACTCCGAGGGATGCACGTTCCATGACACGGGAGCTGGGGAGAATGGAACTGCTTGAGGAGATCGACAACAGGCGCAGCTGCAGGAGCCTCAGGGACCACCGTTTCACCGACGAGGAGGTCACGCTCCTCCTGAGGGCAGCCTGCGCGGCACCGTCGTCCAAGAACAGGCAGGCGTGGAAGATCATGCCCGCCTGTGGCAGGGACCTCGGACTCCTCGCGGACGTCTTCGAGAGGGCCGTCGACGACAGGCACTCCCGCGGACTCCTCTCCGACGGGGAACATGCAGGATGCGTCTCCACCGCGAGAATCATGCGCGAGGCCCCGCTGGGACTGATCGTGTTCACCGATCCGGTCGGAACCGTGGAGTCCCGCCAGCAGTCGGTGGGCGCGATGATGGAGAGCATGTGCCTGCAGGCGGAGCACATGGGCCTGTCCACGCTGTGGGTGTGCGACATCCTCGATGCACGCGAGGAGTGCGAGGGCCTCCTGCACCAGGAGGGACTCAGCGCGATGCTCCTGGTGGGGGAGGGGAAGGATGACGGGAGGAGGGCGATGCACAAGGAGCCCGGGGAGGTCATTGTGGATTTCCCCGGGGAGCACCGCCTCGAACGCTTCGAGAAAAACGAGTGATGGTCGGACCGACCAACCCTATTAGTACAGGCACACATTCCAGGTCGCATGAAGAAGTATGACCATGTCCCCAGACGCTCTTTTCTCTGTGTCCTGAGCATGGTCATCCGCTCCATCGGCATGGTGCTCACCATCAAGGCCGCCCTGGGAGTCTCACCGCTCACCACGGTGCCGTACATATGCGCCACCGCGGGCATCCTCACGCTCGGAAACATCTCGCTCATCAAGAACGTAGTGCAGGTCGGCATCTCCAAGGCGCTCTACCGCAGGGCGATGCCCTGGGACGAGGTCGCGGCACAGATCGTCATCTCGTTCATATTCGGATACATCCTCGACGCCGTCGACTTCGTCATGGCATTCGATGCACCCTCGGACCTGGCGATCAGGTTCGGCCTGATGATCGCGGGTTGCGTCGTCATGGCGTTCGGCATCTACATGGAGATCCTCTCCAGCTTCATCCTCCTTCCCGCGGACGGAATGAACCGTGCAGTTGAATACGTCACCCACTGGGACTACGGATACATCAAGATTCTCACTGACCTCCTCGTAGTCGTTGCTGCGGCCATCATCAGCCTCCTGCTGTTCGGAGAGGTCATAGGTATAGGTATCGGAACGGTTGTAGCCATGCTGTGGGTCGGCTGGATCGTGCACTGGATGTTCAGGCACTTCACCAGCCTGTCCCGCGTCCTGATGCCCTACAGGATCGACGAGAGGTTCGACGACTCCGAGATGAAGGGAGACGTCGCCGGAAAATGAACACCGCTGGACAGCAGTGTGAGAATCAGGTATCAAGGTCTGTGGACAGGAAAGCGGAGAGCATGATCATCGAGGAAGGTCTCTCCGTGATGATGATGGACTTTCCACCCCGTCGGAACATCTGTCCCCGTCTTCAGTTCTTGACCTTGCGGAAATCAGGAACAATGTGAGGGGGTGCGGAACCTCAGCGGGCCTTCAGCTTTCCCTCCTCGAAGTCGAGGAAGATTGTGTCATCTTTGGAGAACTTGAATCCGATGGTCACGCTGCGTCCGGTGTTGAGACTCCTGGCATGGAGGTCGTGGTGTCCGGATGCGTGCTGTCCGACGTATTTCGCCTGGGGCTTGAGGATGTACTCGGCCTTGTCGATGTTCATCGTGAGGTCGTCATCGGTGAGGTTGACGATGGTGAGCTCGTGGCAGTCGGTGAAGTCCTGGGTCATGGTGCCGTCAGCCATGATGGTGGTGACGGGTCCGGAACGGCCTGCGCTGGTGACGGTCTTCTCCCTGGCCCTGACGAAGAGGGACTCCACGAGATACTTGAATGCGAATGCGAAGACTGCCAGACCGACCGCGATGATCACGATGGCCACGATGATTCCATTGTCCATTGGACTGTGGAATGTCCATCTGCTTTTAATGTTTGGTGCAGACCTGAGCCCCGGAGACGGTGTCCCGCCCCGGGACCGGCAGATCAGCGCCTGTATCCCGCGAGGATGCCCGCGTTGTAATAGGTGGGGGCGTTCAGGTCGAACCCGTTGGCACGGAGCAGGAACTCGGCGGTGACGACGCCGTTCTTGAACGCTCCGTAGCTCTCGGGCAGGAACATGAAGTGACCTCCGCTCCTCACCAGTGACATGCAGCGGATCACATCCCTGATCCTGTCCACGGTCTTCTCGGACGCGCATCTTCCGTAGATG
Organism: archaeon; assembly: GCA_024399175.1. Classification (GTDB taxonomy): domain Archaea; phylum Thermoplasmatota; class Thermoplasmata; order Methanomassiliicoccales; family Methanomethylophilaceae; genus Methanomethylophilus. The sequence goes on along the minus strand of JAKSHU010000023.1, from coordinate 9,788 downwards.
ACCCCGTCGACGAATCCCCACTCCCCGACAGGCCGGGACTCCCCGAACTGGACCAGATGGTTGCCATCGTCCTCCACGAGCAGATATCTCCTCATGGGGTCGAGATGGCTGACGAGGGACTCACGGTCGATGACCCTCTCGCATCCCTCCAGGGTGTCGTCGAGGGAGGTGTAGTAGATGTCGAAGTAGTTCTTCTCGATGAGACGCAGGAGCTCGTAGTCCCTCCTGAGCTCCCCGTAGTCCTCGTTGATCATCTTGAGAGTGAGGGGAGAGGTGTCGAGGTCGACGGTGCGGGCATACTCGGACACACCGTCCTTTCCGAAGAACAGGACCTCCCTCATGCTCTTCAGCGCGTTGGCGAACACCATCGTGGGACTGAAGTCGGCGACGATCCTCTCGGGAATGATCATGATCTTCATCAGGGCGTACTTGCGCGGGGCGTAGGGCCTGAGGCTGAGGGCCTTGAACTGCTGGGGATGGATCATCGTGTCGAGCGTGAGAGCGGTGATGTGGTATCCGAGGCACTCGTCGAGGTAGGTGGCGGTCATCGCGAGTCCCATCGGCCTCGCGTTCGTCTCGATGAGCACGGGTCCCTTCCTGTCGACCTTGATCTCGATGTGGCAGGGGCCCCACCTCATCTGGACGGCGTCGAGGACCTTGTAAGCATAGGCGATCATCTCGGTGTTCCCGGGCTCGAGGTCCTTGACCAGCATGCCGTAATCATAGGCAAGGGTTCCGTCCTCCTGCAGGATCTTTCCATAGACCCAGACATCGGTGAGCATGTGCTCCCCGTTGCAGCTCAGGGTGTTGACGATGTACTCCGTTCCCCCGATGTACTCCTGTATCAGAACTGTGTGGTCGTCGGTGCCGAGACCGTTCGGGATCGTCATCATGTGCCGATAGTGGCTCTCGGCCTCCTCGATGGAGCCGCACACCTTGACACCGACGGTTCCCGCGGACTCGGAGAACTTCAGGACACATCTGTCCAGGTCGTTCTCCCTCCAGAAGCGGGCGATGTCAGAGACGTCGCCGACGGTCTCCGTCTGGATGTGGCGTATGCCCGCCCTGGCAAGTGCCTCCACCATTCCGGCCTTGGTGGCCCTGAGGTATGTGGTCGCGGCATCGTTTCCCGGAAGCCCCATGGCGGTGCAGATCCTGTCCGCGAGCTTTACCCCGCCCTCGGTTCCGGGAAGGCAGAGCACGGTGTTCCTCTCCCTCAGCTGTGCGACGAGAACATCCAGGTCCTCGGTCTCCTCGAGGAACTCCACCTTAGCACCGAAGTTGCGGACGCACATCATGCGGTATTCGGCGAAGAAGGGGTCGTCCGACAGGGCCTTCGTCGTGATGTAGATGGGGTTGTATCCGCGCTCGATGATGTCCCTGATGTACATCTGTCCCGAGGACAACGCCTCGACGATGGCTATTGACTGCATGGATGTCGATTCGGTCGCACATATATAACCAAATTTCAGACAAAATGTGGACGGGGCCTCCCGTCTCCAAAAGTCAAATATCAGGCAGACCGATTACCCTCCCAGAAAAGGTGATCAGGATGTCAGAACCATACCGCACGATCGAGGACAGGAAGACCCTGGCCATCATCACCGCACTCATAGCGCTCTCCACGCTCATCGACGGACTGGACTCCACGATCCTCAACGTGGCGCTGCCCACGATGAGCAAGGACTTCAACATCACCATAGCGGACAGCTCCTGGATCCCCGTGGCCTACACGATCGCGCTGGCATCGCTGATCCTCCCCTTCGCGAAGATCGCCAAGAACGGATGGATGAGGGAGTTCTTCATCGGAGGCACGGCCCTCTTCACCGTCTGCTCCGTCATCTGCGCCTTCTCGGGAGACTTCCTGACCTTCATCCTGTCACGTCTGATGCAGGGAGTGGGAGCGGCGATGGTCATCTCCTCGGTCCCCCTGATGATCATCCGCCTCCTTCCCCCCGACCACAAGGGACGGGGAATGGCTATCATGGGCATGGCATCGGGACTCGCGGTGGTCCTGGGTCCGTCCCTCGGGGGCATCATCACGTCCTGCCTGTCCTGGCACTGGATATTCCTGGTCAACGTCCCGATAGGTGCCTTCGTCATCCTCCTGGCACTCAGGACCGTGCCCGGCCCCCGCGATCACACGATGGGCCACTACCCCGACGTGATCAACAGCGCCCTGACCTTCGTCTGCATATGCTTCAGCCTCACCTTCCTGCAGAACATCGACGAGAGCGAGCTCTCGGACGGATTCGTCATCCTGTGCGGCGCGGGTGCGGCCCTGTCCCTCTTCCTCCTGATGTGGAGGAGCCACGTGAGAAGGGACACGGCCATTGTCTCCTCCGAGATGCTTTTCAGGAGGAACTTCGCACTGCTGTGCCTGGCGTTCACGATGACGACGATAATCATCGTGGGGGCGCAGTACGTCCTCCCCTACTATCTCGAGTACGTCAAGGGCTATCCTGTCTCCGAGATCGGATATCTGCTCTCCGTGGCATCGATCGTCACCATCGTCCTATCCGCCCCCGTGGGCAAATGGTGCGACAGCAGGGGATGCAAGGTCCCCTCGGTCGGTGCAGGGGTCTTCAGACTGCTGTTCACCGCCACCTTCGCCGTGGGAGCGGCGACGATGGAGCTGCCGGTCCTGATCATCGGACTCGTGTGCATGGGAATCTCGATGGCCTGCGCGGGAACCGGACTCGCCACATTCATCATCCATCACACGGAGGAGAGGTATCAGGACGAGTCCGCCACCTTCATCATGGTCGTCAACTACATGGCGGCCGCGTTCGGAGTGACGGTCACCTCGCTGGTCTACTCCCTGAACACCTCCGGATCCAATCTCCCCCAGGAGGTACTGGCAGGATTCGAGAGCTGCATGTGGTTCTTCGTCGTGCTCGCGGTTGTCGCCGTCGTGTGCACGCTGGTGGTGCCGAACATCGTTCCGAAAAAGAAGGAATGAGGTCAGAAAGGCCGTTCAGAGAAACGACCGATTCACGTTCCCCTACCATGCGGGCATATCATCAACCCCTCCTGTCGGAATCGGAATAAATGCCAACCGATGCCCGAGGAAGCGAACGGGCCTTGTAAGAATACCTCAGAGATGCTGGCACATCGTCCTGACGATGTCCGGGAGATCGGGAAAACGTTCAGGATCGTGGATGAGGACCATCTCCTTCGCCCCCTCGTAAGGCAAGGCATAGACGGGCTCCGGAATGAGGTCCTTGAGGACAGAGATGTTCTTCAGAAGAAGCCTGTCGTCATAGATTCCCCCGAACAGTTTGCCATCCAGGTACAGGAGGTACTCGCCCATCATCCTGCGGGAGGCCATCTTTCCTGCAGGGGACAGAAGGTCGATCACAGACGACAGATATGATTCGCTTGAAGGCATGGTTTCACCTCATCGTATTTTCCATCACGGATCCTCTTCAAGGTCGAACGGCACCACGGGTCCGCAGACCGAGGATGTATGTCGGTCTGCGAAACCGACCGCTGTCCACCGAGGCAGGGGCCTTGCGGCCCCTTCTGGATCAGAACGAACCGGTGTTCTCCGACACCCTGGAACGTAGGAACTCAACTCCTTTGATATAGGTGGGCACAAGCAGACTTACACCTGCGAGAAGCAGTATTCCCAGAGGGATGGCCAGTATCGGGGCGATGGTGACGCCGGAATATGCGATGACCGCGGAAACGTTTCCGACGATGATCCACTGCATTATGTAGATCCGGTTGAGGTTCTTTCCGAAAAAGTGACACAGGCTATCGAAGCGGGGCCTCGGGTGTGCAGACAGGGCGAAGTATGCGGCGGACATGCACATGAAAACGATACCGAGGATCCATGCAAGGGCAAGGAAGGACTGCTGATAGAACCTGTTGGCATAGAGCGTGAAGAAGTCACGGAGGTCGAAACCGGTCACCAGGGATTCGATGGTCACGATCACGAACATCAGAAGACCGAGCACGAACAGTCCCTTGTACATCCTCGGGTGGTCGGTGGATCCCCTCAGATAACTTCCCAGGAACACTCCCACTGCGATGTAAATGAACCACTCGAACAAGGGGAAGCACACGTCACCGCACTGGGTGAAGAAGAACAATCCGACCACATAACCGGTGAGTCCGTCGACGGGAACGATGCCGACAAGGTTGGATATCGCGAACATCGCAATGGCCAGGATCAGCACGTGCCACCTGTTGCAACGGAGGGCCCTCAGGATTCCGATCAGGATGAAGGCCAGACCTGCAAGATGAAGTATGTCCACATTGAGCAGTTCCAGAAGAAGCTGGTCGTTGGACAATCCTTCTGCCGCCGCTGCGACATACGACCTGAGGAAACTGAGGATGTACGCCGTCACGAGCAGGATAAGTCCGCGGTTGAGATAATCGATCGGTCTGTTGCTTCTGGTGTATATGACCCCGATTCCGCATGCAAGCATGAACAGGGGGGCACATACAGGTCCGCCCAGGAACTGGATGAACACATCCACCGCCGTGGTGGGATAGGGACTTACCTCGGAGGTGCCGGTCCAGTTCTCGTATATGTGGATGATCACCATTCCTGCGATGGCGATGAACTTGAGGAGATCGACCTCGGTCAGATACCTCGGTTTCTTCTCAACCGTGCTGCTTTCCATAGGTTCCGATAGACCACAGGTTTTAACAATTTGCGGTGGGAGGATCCGATGTCGGAACGGTGGCATGCGGCCAGGATCCGCAGATCGTGTCACATACGCCTGAAACCGCGGAACATCCACTGTCCGATGGATTTGATTCCGTAGCGGAGGGTCCTGAGGAATCCCCTGGACTTGCTGTGGGGGACGCCCTTGCCTTCCATCACGGCCTGGACGACGTCCTGCCATGTCTTGAGTCCGTCGGGAAGTTCCAGATATCCCCATCCGATCCTCTCGGGGGAGTGGGCGTCGCTTCCGGCGCTCATCGGCCTCCCGAGCTTCCTGGCGAGTCTGTAGGACTTCCTGTTGGCACTGGGTATGGAGCGGGCGTTCATTGCCTCGGTGCCGTCGAACTCGTGGTTGATCGTGTTCTTCGGCCCGAGTCCCGACCACCATCTGTAGGGATGGGCCGCGATGGCGTACCCGCCTGCCTCGTGGATGGCGTCGATGGTCTCCTGGATCGACATGTCGCGCTCGATGTGCCTGTCGATGCCCAGGGCCACGATGTGTCCCTCCTTGGAGGAAACCTCCTCGGCGGGGACCACTATGATCCCCCTGTCGTTGTCCTTGATGTCGAAGTATGCCTTGAACTCGTTGTGGTCGGTGACGGCGACGATGTCGATGCCTCCGGCCACGCATGCCTCGATGACCTGCTCCGGGGTGGAGACCCCGTCGTTGGAGTAGCAGGTGTGGACGTGCAGGTCCGCCTTCATAGTGCGGGTGCACCTTCCATGATGTCACCGTCGACGGTGATGACGCAGCCGTTGCCGTCGCTGAGGACGATGGCCTTGTCTCCGTCGATGACAGCGACGACACGTGCGGGGGCCCCCTCGGGCACCTCGATGTCCATTCCCATGAACTTTCCGTCGGTGACGGTGGCCACCTTCATGGTGACCTTCTCGAGATGCTTGGGCTCGCACCTGAGTCCGCGGGACTCGAGTCCGGACATGAAGAGGGTTCCGTTGGGGACCTCCTTCGAGGGTTCGAGCAGGAGAAGCTTGTCCCCGCCCATCTCGCGGTCCTCGGCGGCCATGAGCATTCCGAAGGACTTGACGCCCTTGAAGTTGGCGGATTTGAGGTTGGAGACCACGAGGAGCCTCCTTCCCATCATCTTGTCATAGGGGTAGTCGGCCTTGATGTTGGTCACGATGGTACGGGGTCCCTCCTCCTCTCCGAGGTCGACCTTGAGGACGTAGAGCCTCTCGGCCTCGGGGTGGTCGTTGACCTCCACCACGGTTCCGAGCCTGAGCTCGATCCTTCTGAAGTCTTCGAAAGGTCCTGTGGGTGCTGCGTTTGCGTCTGCCATGTTGATTTCCCATTCCTTTGTTGATTGTGATGAAAGTGGTTTACCTGACTCCGGCACCGTCCTTCAGGGGACGGTCGACCATCGCGATGGTTCCGTTTCCGTCGGTGAGGGCCCTCACGGACTCGCCGTCGAACACCGCCGCGACCTGTGCGGGAGCGTCGGCGGGAACGTCGATGATGCCTGCCTTCTCGCCGGTGACCTTCATCGTCACGACGGAGAAGTGCTTCTTGTAGTCGATCTCGGCGGTGTTGTTCTCCAGTCCGCAGTTGAAGCGGGTTCCGACGGGGACATCCTTGGAGGGCCTTAGGAGGCACACGGTGTTTCCTCCGAGGGCCTCGTCGTCGGCCGCGAGGAGCATTCCGCAGGAGTCGACTCCCCTGAGGGGCCTGGGCGCGAGGTTGGAGACCACGATGGCCTTCCTGTTGAGCATCTCGTCGACGGTGTAGAAGGCCTTGAGTCCCGCGCAGATAGTACGGGGGCCGGTCTCCTCCCCGAGGTCCACGGTGAGCTTGTAGAGCTTGTCCGCGTTGGGGTGGTCCTCGACCTTGACGACCTGTCCGACCCTGAGGTCGAGCATCCTGAAGGCTCCGAAGGGTCCCTCGGGCACCTTGGGCTCCTCCTTCTTCTTTTTCTCCTCCTTAGGCTTGACCTTGACGTCCGCCTCGGTCTGAGCGTAGATCTCGGGGAAGAGCACCTTGAGGTCGATCTTTCCGTAGACGGGCAGGGGCTCGTTGAGCCTGGTGCCGGCGGGAAGCTCGGTGTTCACCTGTGCGTATCCCGCCTCCTCGATGGTTCCGGGAAGTCCCATGTATCCCCAGATCTTCTCGGAGGACCTGGGCATGAAGGGCCAGGCCATGATGGTGAGGGCCTTCACGATGCGGATGTTGTCGTTGAGGATCCTTCCGCAGGCGGCCTTGTCCTCCTTGACGACCTTCCAGGGGGTGCAGGAGTTGAAGTACTCGTTTCCGAAGTGGGCGAGTGCCATGACGTCCTGGATGGCCTTCTTGAAGTCGCAGACGGAGATGTGTCCGGTGTAGTCCTCGAAGGCCTTCGCGATGGCGTCGGTGACCTTCTGGTCGGGAGAGTCGTTGGCGGGGATCTCGCCGTAGTTCTTGTGGGTGAAGCTGAGACACCTGTGGTAGAAGTTTCCGAGGGCGGCCACGAGCTCGTTGTTGACCTTGACCTCGAGGTCCTCCCAGGTGAAGTCGGAGTCGTGGAGGTCGGGCATGACGACGGAGAGGTAGTACCTGATCTCCTCGGGATCGAACTTCTCGAGCACGTGCTTGATGTCGCGGGGGATCTTCGCGGATGCCGCGGTGGCGGATCCGGCCCTGCTCTTGGAGAGCTTGGCACCTCCGAACATCAGGTACTCGTTGGCGGGGATGTCGTAGGGGAGGTTGAATCCGTCCTCCAGACCCATCAGCATGGCGGGCCAGATGATGGAGTGGAACGGGATGTTGTCCTTTCCGATGAAGTAGTAGTGCCTGCAGTCGGGATTCTGCCAGAAGGTCTTCCAGTAGTCGGGCTTGCCGATGTCCCTGGCGTGCTGGATGGTTGACGAGAGGTATCCGATGACAGCGTCGAACCAGACGTAGATGACCTTGGACTTCCACTCCTCGCCGTCGACGGGGATGGGGACTCCCCAAGCCATGTCACGGGTGATGGAGCGGTCCTTGAGTCCGCCCTTGACGAAGTTCTCGGTGAAGGCCCTGACGTTGGACCTCCAGTGGGTGTTCCTGGCGAGCTCGTCGATGAGGGGCTTCTCGAATGCGGAGAGCTTCAGCGCGAACTGCTTGGAGGCCCTGACCTCGGGGGTGGTGCCGCAGCGGGTGCAGTGGGGCTGGAGGACGTCGCCGGGGACGAAGGTGGCTCCGCAGGAGTCGCACTGGTCGGAGCGGACGTCCTGTGCGCCGCACTTGGGGCAGACTCCCTCGACGTACCTGTCGGGGAGGAACTTGGAGCACTTGGGGCAGTAGTACTCATCCTCCTCCATCTCGTAGATGTAGCCGTTCTCCTTCAGTCTGGAGAACATCCACTGGGTGGTCTCGAAGTGGACGGGGCAGTGGGTCTTGTTGTAGAGGGTGTACTCGATGCCGAGTCCCTCGATGGCGGCCTTGTTGATCTCGTGGAAGCGCTCGGCGATGACCTCGGGGGTGACACCCTCCTTGTCCGCGGAGACGGTGATGGGGGTTCCGTGCTGGTCGGAACCTCCGACCATCCAGACCTCGTTTCCGAGGAGGCGGTGGTATCTGGAGAATATATCGGGAGGCAGGAGCGAACCGGCGACGTGTCCGAGGTGGATGGGGCCGTTCGCGTAGGGCCATGCGATGTTGATCAGAATTTTGGACATAATGCCGAGGTGTATGCCTTCACTATATTATAGGGTATGCGCACGCGTAATCAGTGCTGACCGACCAGGAGGAATTCTACGGTCGTGTTCATCGCCTTTGCAAGACGGTACAATGTCTCCCCTGATGCCTTGGCGATGTCGTTCTGTCCCTGCTCGTAGGCACGGATGTTGCGCACATTCACTCCGGAGAGATCTGCGAGTTCCTGCTGGGTGAACCCGATACGTGTCCTGAGTTCGAGAATAGGCGGTTTGAGTTCGAGACGTTTCTCGAGATACTCCACGGCTCTCTCCTCAGCCATCTCATGATAGATGTGATGCATAGATAGTATGTCGATGAGCGGGATTCTTCCGAGGATGAACGAGAACGGCCGGTTCACCTTCCACTGCAGATATGCTAGGATGTATCCCGCCCAGTATTCGGCATAGTAATCTATCGGCTGGGTCTGGATGAAATTACGGCCCATGATAAGAGATAGAGATTCCTGAGCAGAACAACCATCGATATACCTCAGTGAACCTCTTTCCAAAAAACGAGCTACTTTTGAATCTGAGAATTTTTCAGAAAATTCTGTCAAAGATATATCGTTTAAACGAAGTGCCAGATCGAATATATCTCCAAGCCCGCTCATTACTTCATAAAGGTATTTCGATTCATAGGGATGGATTGTCATCTTTTTTCCTCCCTTATAATGTCGATAATATACTTGCCATCCAATGGTGATCTGCTCTGAAGAATCAAATCCAATTTCCTGTTGGCATCAGCCATACGTTTCTCATATAGGGGGAAATAGATCAATGGGTCAGCATCTTGCGAATCAAGGTAGGTAATGCATTCAAATGATTTCTCGGATTTCAAAACAATCTGTTCACCTAGCTTACCTAGTGCCATTGCTTCCGTAAGAGTCTCGAGAGTGATGTTGTTGTTGAAAAATCTACGGACGATGTTGTAATAACGATCATCGACACGGTATCCGACAATGAGATCATATCCGCTCACGTCTATGGAATAATACTCGCGAAGAAAATCGGCTGCAACTTTGCTAGCTCCATCCTCCAGAGTTACTGGACGATTCTCAACTAGTACTGCCAGCCAATTTAGGACTGAATATTCTTTGTTAAGGTGGAGTACAGACAAACTAGATGTGTCAAGTTCGTATTGATTTGCAAATCCGGCTTCATTATCCCTGCACGCCCATTCTTTAGCAAGCTCTGGGAATTCTGTACAATAAAATCCTCTTCCGTAATCGTTGTAAAGGTTTCCCAACCCATATTTCGGTTCAGAAATGATTTCCGGAGAGCCATGGTAAAGTGTTAAATGCGTTTTCATTGACATTACAATGTCACTATATTTAAAAAACCTTAGCCTGAACCGACCTTTCGAACCTCATCAGATAATGCCATGCGAGCCAGCCCATCAGGAGTCCGCCGAAGATCTCGACAATTCCCATGATGATCCATATAG
>JAKSHU010000022.1 GCA_024399175.1 archaeon | reverse complement strand
TCCAGTACGAGGGAGAGCACTGCGACATCGGATCCGACAGGTACCTCAGGACCGGGGAGCTCCTCACCGACGAGGACATCGACTTCCTCAAGAAGAAGGACGCCATCTACTTCGGAGCCATCGGAGACCCCCGCGTCAAGCCCGGAATCCTCGAGGGCGGAATCCTCCTCAAGATGAGGGCCGTCTTCGACCAGTACATCAACCTCAGGCCCGTCACTTCCTGGTTCCCCCTCGTCCCCCTCAAGAGGGAGGTCGACTTCGACATCCACTTCCTCAGGGAGAACACCGAGGACTTCTACATGGGTCTCGGAAAGAGGTTCGGTCCCTCCTACAGCGACAAGAAGAACGCCGACGGATCCTACGACGTCGAGCTCGGCGTGAAGAGGGAGGCCTACAACATGGACTTCAAAGTCAACGCACACCCTACCGCGGATGACGACTACTCCATCGAGATCGGACTCGTCTCCAGGAAGGGAATCACCCGCTGGGCCGACTACGTCATGAAGTACGCCCTCGCCAGGGGAGACAAGAAGGTGACCCTCGTCGACAAGGCGAACGTCATCACCAACAACTACGGAATGCAGAGGGAGATCTTCCAGGAGAAGGCCAAGGAGTACGGACTCGACCTCGAGTACATGTTCGTCGATGCCATGTCCATGGCGATGATCGTCCGTCCCGAGACCTTCGGAACCGTCGCCGTCCCCAACCTCTTCGGAGACATCCTCACCGACCTCGGAGCACAGCTCCAAGGAGGACTCGGAATGGGTGGAAGCGGAAACATCAACCCCAACGGCGTCAGCATGTTCGAGCCCATCCACGGATCCGCACCCGACATCGCGGGTCAGGGCAAGGCCAACCCCATCGCGGCGGTCCTCGCCGCACAGATGCTCCTGGAGAACCAGGGCTTTCCCTCCGTGGGAAGGATGCTCCACGACGCGGTCAGGCACTGTCTCGACAACAAGCTGACCACTCCCGATCTGGGCGGAACGCTCAAGACCGCGGAGGTCGGAAAGGAGATCGCGAAGTACATCCTCAACCAGAAGAAGTGAGGAAGATGCTGAGTCTCGAGCTTCGTTTCCCATACGACGACGAGAGGGTCGCGAAGGCGGTCCTCTCCGCCGTCTCCCCCGAGAACGGGGACTATGTGGAGGCGGAGCTCGAGGGATGCACTATAATCTACAGGATGCGGGCCGAGACCGCGGGAACCCTCAGGAACACCGCGGACGATCTTCTGGCGTGCATCAAGGCCGCGGAGGAATCCGCAGGTCTGATATCAAAACCCTATATGGAACCCGAGGAAAGGGAGGAGTGAGTCCACCTGGCCGTTCGGATGGCCGGTGGAATCGGAACATCATCCGATGCCGATTCCTGAAAATCACCTGATTTTTTCAATTATTATTGGATTCAACAAATGATTGGTTTACCCAGATAAAAATTAAGCATTTAGGTTGATTTTTAATTGATTATCAATTAAAATTCTCATCAATATTTAATTGCTACCGAAAATTTACCTCTTTCTTTATATACGAATATTGTTAAATATGGATTGGAGATATCATCCACGGTGATAAATTGAATGAGAAAAATGCAATCATTGCCATAGCCGCGGTTGCGGTCATAGTCCTTGCATCATTCTGCGGATTCGCGATGATCAAGAACAATGAGGGCGAGAAATACGAGGCCAAGGTAACCGGAAACGTCCCTGTCCTCGGAAACGCCAACAACGATGACTATGTCGACAGTCACGACATAGACACGCTCAGAGAGATCATCAACAGCGGCTCCTGGGACAGGGAGACCTATCCCTTCGCTGATGCAGACAGGAGCGGAAGCATTGATGAGGCCGACATCGAGATCGTCCAGAAGATCATCGATGGAGAGCGCACCCCTCTGTACTACAAGGACATCTACGGGGAGTTCGTCAAGGTCAGCTATCCTGTGAAGCACGAGCGCATCGGTGTCTCCTACTGGCAGCAGGCCGAGATGGCGACCCTCATCGGACAGTGGGACAAGGTCGTCCTGGCAAGCCAGTCCACAACTTCCTCCAACTCCCACAGGTACGATGTCAGCAACATCACGAAATCCTTCAAGGGAAGCAGCATCACCACCGAGCTCATCCTAGAGTGCCAGTGCGACTTCGTTATCGCCAGTCAGGGTAAGAGCAGTGTGGTCAACGCGGCCGTTGATGCCGCCAAGTCGGAGAACGGAAGGGAGATCACACCCTACTACGTGGATGTCTCCAAGAGCGCATCCTATGTCGGTGCCGTCCTCACCCTCGGAGTGATCCTGAACGAGAACAAGGCCGCACAGAACTATGCAAAGTATGTCTATGACATCCTTGACAAGATCACCGAGGGAATGAAGAAGGTCGACAAGAAGGCCGATTCCGTAGTGACCCTGATGTACGCCAACCAGTCCACCCGTGCCAACATCATCGTGGAGTGCGAGGGAACCGGTGCCGCGGATATGATCGGACTCATCTCCAATGTCTATGACGATGCCACCAAGTCCACCAGCGACTACAGGCTCAACGTCGAGCCTGACTGGTTCATACAGAACAGCGGAAAGAAGTTCGAGTACATCATCATTCAGCAGGAGGGAACCGACACCAAGAAGGTGGACGACACCTACTATACCCCCAAGATGTACAACGACAGGTTCGAGGAGGCGATCACCTACTACAGCTCCACCTCCGCATACTCCCAGGGAAAGATCCTCGGAACCACGTTCTCCTACAACTCGTTCGGCGGATACGCCAACCTGCTGTACTTGGCATACCTGATGTACCCTGACGTCTTCAGCGAGGAGGACGGATGGAACGCCCTCCAGATTTACTTCGACAACTTCACCACCGCTAAGATAGATGTGAAGACCCAGGGTGGCTGGTACTACTCTGGAACCGCATACGCCCAGTACAACCAGAGGTTGTCAAGCTGATGACGGGCGGGTGTGTCTGTGTCTGACGAGGCTGTCGAGAGGGCGGTGGGCGAATGGCTCGCCGACGATCGTTCCGACCGCGAGAGAGATCTGCGGCAGTATCACAGATACACCCGTTCCAAACTACTTTTCATCCTTGCTTGCGTGGCCGTGACTGTGCTTGTGTCCGGCTATGCCATCTCCATCGGGGAATATACCATATCATTCGGCACGACCTATGTCCGGATATGGGAGCACATTACCGGCAATGTGACGCACGGGATAGATGATGCCGTCGTCTGGAACATGCGTCTGCCCCGGGTCCTCGGAGGGATCCTCGCCGGTGTCGCCCTGGCTGTATGCGGTGTCTCGATGCAGAGTCTTCTGAAGAATCCCCTCGCGGACACCTACACCACCGGGATATCCTCGGGTGCATCGCTAGGCGCCACCCTTGCCATCTGTGCGGGGGTGCAGATTATCGGAGGGGACTACTCCGTGGTGGTCAACGCCTTCCTGTTCTCCCTGATCCCGATGATGATGATCCTGGCGGTGTCCAAGATGAAGAACGCCTCGGTCACCGTCATCATTATGGCAGGAATCGCCGTGATGTACCTATTTAACGCCTGCAACACTGTTCTGAAGCTGTGGGCGACCGATGAGGCACTGGCCAACGTCTACTCCTGGTCGGTCGGATCGCTGACGGGACTCACCTGGTCCAACATAACCGTGATGGCGGCCTTCGTGATCCCCGGTGTGATCGTCCTCCAGGTGATGTCCGGACAGCTGAATAAGCTCATGATGGGGGATGAATGCGCCAAATCGCTAGGTGTCAACGTGGAGATGTTCAGACTGGTGTGTCTGTTGGTGACGTCTCTCGTGGCCGCCTCCGTGGTGTGCTTCACAGGACTGATCGGCTTCATAGGTCTGGTCTGTCCCCACGTGGCCCGCATCTTCATCGGTTCCGATAACCGCATGCTGCTGGTGGCCTCCGGAGCGTTCGGTGCCGGTCTGCTGCTGGTGGCCGATGTCATCGGAAGGGTGATAATTTCTCCCAACACGCTGCAGGTGGGGGTCGTCACGGCCTTCATCGGAGCCCCGATGTTCCTGTATCTGATCATCCGCAACAAGAGGACAGGGTGGTGAAGCTGCCGACCGTGGAGATTGAGTCACTGTCGTTCTCCTATGGGAGCAACCCCATTCTGAAGGACATATGCCTTCGTCTGGAGGGTTCCAAGCTGGTGTGCATCATAGGTCCCAACGGCGTGGGGAAGTCCACGCTGATCAAATGCATCAACGGCCTCCATTCACCGACATCCGGTGTCGTCCGCGTGGACGGCAGGGACGTGCAGGAATACAGCACCCGGGAGATCGCCGAGAAGGTCGGATACGTGCCGGCCGCATCGAGCATGAGCTTCCCGATGTCCGTCATCGACTCCATCCTGGTGGCCATGGATACCGGCAACAGGTGGAGACTCGACGAGAACGACATCGAACTGGCCTACCGCTCGCTGAAGGTGATGAACATGTCCGGATTCGCACTTCGCGGATGCAATGAGCTGTCTGCGGGGCAGATGCAGAAGGTGTCCCTCTGCAGAGGGCTGGTGCGTCGTTCACAGGTCCTCATCCTCGATGAGCCGACCTCCAATCTGGATGTGCGCCACCAGCTGTTCATCACGCAGTTCATGAAGGTTCTCGCCAGGGAATCGGGATGCATGGTGATCATGATAAGTCACGACCTGAACCTCGCGGCACGTTTCGCCGACGAGGTGATCGTCATGGCCGAGCCCGGCGTTGTCCATTCCTTCGGAAGGCCCGACGAGGTGATGACGGAGGAGATGATTCGCGAGGTGTATTCCGTGGACTCGAAGGTGATCATAGATGAGGGTCGTCCGCACATAATCCTCAGAACCGCGGAGAGCTGGTGACATGTTCCACGGTACTGAGATGCCATCGTTCGGAGACATCTGGAGGGAGATGAAGAGGGACTCCAGTGGCAGAATCTCGCCCCGTTACATCGATGACGCCCTGGAGAGAAAGTTCTGGATGCACTACATGCACACCCAGGGACAGAACGGTCCGGACAGGTACAGTCTTGATGTGTGGGCCGCCGTCAAGGAGATCCTGGGGGACAACTACTACAGCTCCATCACCGAGGTCGGACCAGGCTGGGGCAATTATACCTTCAATCTTGCTGAGTGCTGCAAGTCCCTGACCTGTGTCGACATCTCCCCCGACGTGCTGAGATACATCCGTCAGACCGGGGCGGACCATGGTTTCACGATCAGGACCTGCAACACCAAATGGGAAGACTACACGGGAAAGCCCTCCGAGGTCCTGTTCGCGTTCAACTGTTTCTACAGGATGGAGGACATCGAGGAGTGTCTACGCAAGATGGACCGGTCCGCGACAAGGCTCCACATCATCGGTATGACGAGCGGTCCGGAACAGGAGTACCTGGTGGAGCTCCACGAGGAGCTGGGTCTTCCGATCCGTTTTCACCGTCTCGACTACATCCTGCTGCTGAACGTGCTTTACCAGCTCGGCATCGACTGCAACGTGAGGATGGTCGATGTGTCCCGGGACATCGTGTTCACCGACCTTGACTCGGCGGTCAGGAAGATATCGAGGCGCATCCTCACCGATGAATATGATCTCCAGGCCGTGCGGAGAGTGGTGAGAAGACATCTTGTAGAGGGAGAGGACGGACTGCTCCATTATGTGCACAGGTTCAAGGCGGCCCTGATCCACTGGTGATCCGGGCGGTATCCGCCCCTCCTTCCAGGACCTCATCACTCGAGGACCTCATCATCCTCGGGGTCCCTTCCCGCATCCCCGAAGACCGTCTCGGGTCCCCATCTCAGACACAGGAAGAAGATGTAGAACGCGCTGCCGACACCGATGAGCATTCCGACCAGGACGTCCTGGGGCCAGTGGGCGTACATGTACATCCTGGTGACGGACACCAGGATCGCCAGGCCGATGAGCCACAGTCCCCTCTTCCTGTAGAACAACGCGGTCACCGTCGCCGCACAGAACGTGGACGCCGCGTGACTGGAGGGGAACGAGGGCGAGACGTGGTTCGTTATCAGGGCAGGCACGTCGTAGACCTCGTACGGTCTGGGGTCCATGAAGGCGTACTTCAACGGATATGTGATGCACATCTCGATGATCAGTGCCAGAAGAAGGATGGTCCCGTATTTCCTGCGCCCGGGATTGCGCATGCACCAGAGTGCGAGGATGATCCAGATGAGCTCCGTCTTGAACACATACTCGAATGCGAAGGAGAGTCCGTCCATCACGGGGGACTGCAGCGTGTAGTGTATCGCGTCGAGGATCTCGATCTGGGATATCATCTTCATTCACCTCGGGAGGTGGACGGAGGGGCTCTCCCTGCCCCGTCCGCCCTCACTCCTCGTCGGAACCGCTGCGGATCTTCACGGCGATTCCCTTCTTCATGTTGAAGATCTCGTTGGCCACGAGGAGCATCCTTCCGGTGGCCACGGGCGTGTCGTTCTTGTCGACGACGATGACCTCATCCATGGGGACCAGGTTCTCGTCGCAGGCGGTGGTGAACTGGCACATCGCGTTCCTTCCCTGGGACACGAAGGGGACGGAGTCGTCGGTGACGGCCATCCTCATGTGGGGTGCGGGGACGGATGCGATGATCCTCTTCGCTCCCTCCATCCTGAGGGTGTACATTCCGTCTCCGGCCCTCATGGACAGGACATGCTCCCCATCGGAGATGACGTTCCTGATCTTGCCGGTCTTCTTGCTCTTCCTGAGCTCGATGGTTCCGCGGAAGAGGGCGTCGGCGGCCTCCAGTCCGAACTGGTACCTGGCGACGGCCTTGGCCCTCCTGATGTCCAGGTCGAGCTCGGAGACGTCCTCTCCCTCGGAGTCCTCCAGCTCGGAGCCGTTGACGGTCTCCTCGAAGTGCTTCTCGAGGAACTCGAGGGTGATCTCCTCGCTCTCGGAGGTGGTGTCGAAGTCCTCGATGTCGGGGAAGAGGGACTGGGCGAGGGGATACATCTCGTCGAGCTCCGCGGGAACGGGTCCCCAGGGGCTGAGGACGACGGGGGTGTAGCCCTGCTTCCTGGCCTTGGCGAACATCTCGGCCATGTCCCTGCTGTAGGGCTTGCCCTGTCCGCCGTAGAAGATGGCGGCCTTCTTTGTGGGTGCGACGTACCTGTCGAGGATCCTGTCGGCGTACCTCTTGAAGACGGGCCTTCCGCGGGTCTCGATTCCGGTGTAGAAGATGGCGCCGTCCCTGGAGATGGGGTCGAATTTCTCCATGAACTCCTGGTAGTCCCTGAGCCTCCTGAGTCCGTCGAGCATGGCGGGGTGCGCCCTGGCCCTGAGCTCGGCGAGTTCCCACAGCCTTCCCTCGCGGAGATACCTCTTGACGAGGTTCAGCTCGTTCTTGATGGCATAGAGGTTGTGCATCGCGAGGATCCTGGTCCGCTCGTTCTTGGGGGTCTTCCTCATGGCCTCGATGGACATTCCGCGGCAGGCGGGACAGTTGCAGTCGAGGGACTGCATCTCGGCGAGCTTGAACGATCCGTCGATGAACATCATCCTGTCGTCCTTGGCGAACTTGGCGTAGGAGGCGGAGTCGAAGAGGTCGCATCCCATCAGGGTGGCGAATGCGAGGAGCATCGGGTGTCCGGCTCCGAAGAGGTGGACGGGCCTGTTGGGGTTGAGTCCCATCTTGGACGACATGATGACGTCCACGAGCTCGGAGTACCTGTACTGCTCCATCAGGGGGACGACTCCTCCGATGGGGTGGACGTCGATGTCCATCTTGGCGAGCTTCTCGGCGCAGTCCTTCCTGAGGTTCGGGTAGACGGATCCCTGCACGACACCGTTCAGCATCATCTCTCCCTTGAGGGAGACTGCCTCCTCGGTCCTCTCGAGGGTGGTGACGATGGAGTCCGCGGTCTGCTGCTCGGTCCAGTAGGGCTCGGTGAAGATGTCGAGCACGGTTCCGATGTCGGTCCTGATGGCCTTCTGGAACTCGATAATCTCCTTGTTGGTCATCTCGACCTCGCCGTACATGTGGCTCTGGAAGGTTCCGGAGTCGGTCATGATGATTCCGGGGAAGTCCAGCATCTCGTGGAGTCCCTTGGCGCGTGCCTCCTCGTTGAGGGCGGGGTTGTTCTTGATGATGTAGGAGTTGGTGATGATCGCGCCGAATCCGAAGTCTTCGTAGATCTCCCTCGGGGTGACGGTCTTGATCTTGGGGTTAATGACGGGAAGAAGGGTGGGGGTCTCGACGGTGCGTCCGGAGTTCGTGGTGAACTTTCCGATACGGGCCATTCCGTCCCTTCTGAGGATCTCAAACATGGGTGAGCAATCCCGTCTTTCTTATAATACATTACGCGCGTGAAATAGGGGACAATACAGCATTCTCCATCTAACCGGGTCTCGGACAGTAGTCATATCTCCTTAAAAGTGGCAATTTTAGGTTCTTCTACAAACCATGTGGGATCCACACACCCACACTCTCGTAATCAGATGTTGGGATGCGGCTCTTTCTTTCGATCATCGGTGCCTTATTGATCGCTCACGGTTTCCCTTCGGTTGGTAGAATAACCAAATCATAATCGCCCGGTTTATATCTGATCGTTTTTCCATTCAGATGTTTAAATTCCTCAGGATATTTTTTGATAGCAGTTTCAATATCCCAATATTCCTCTAATGGGAGTTCTTCGAGATGATATATGTGCTCCAATCCCCCCATTCTCAAATCTGCTTCTACCCTGACGAATACTTTTTCGAGTTTCAGATAATTGTATCTGTATGCCTCCATAGATGACCATCTGGTGAATCTTTCGCCATTGGATAGATATGCATCGAATGTCCAGTATGCACAATCAAGTCCTTCGATAACGACATTGTCATCCCATTCCAGAACATGTGAACCGACGATTTCCGTTGTGAAATCCTCCAACTGTTTCCCGGATAGAGTATATGTTTTGTCTCCCTACTAGTTCCAGCAGTTGTACGTGCCTTTCCGAAAATCAATTGTGTATGCCCATTGATTCTGGTAGTCACCGAACGTGGTGTTTGATAATTTTACAATATCCAGTTGATCAATTGTTACCATCCTTTTGCCTCCGAAGTTCTTTGAATCTATTCCACGCCGTGTTCGCACCCGAACCCAAATGTTTTATCCTCAATCTGTTGAAGCATTCAACGATTTTCTTAGGATACTCTCTTTTTATAATCACAGTCTGGCACGCTTTTTTGATGGTGGCGATATCCTCATTCTTGAAAATCAATGCCTTTTCGCGACTAATACTTTGTTTGTCATCTGTCAAAATACTGGTGTAGTATCCTACGTTGGTTCTGGTTTGATCGGGATCGACCCGGGCAATCGTTTCAGCAACTGTAAGTGCTTCTTCCAACGGGATGTCTTCCTCACGAATCTTTTTCTCATCGCCCACCTGAAACACTCTGCTCTTTTCAAATCCTTTACGATTTGGATCCATATGTCTGCATAAATGGGTCATTTCGTGCGTGATCGTTTCATGATCCCCTGCGGCATCAACATCGATCAGTATCTGTTCCCTTCCATTGTGTGTTTTGAAGAGGTATCTTCCTGCAATTTTCTTGATTCCCTCCTTTGTAAGTTCTTTGAAGGTGATGGATATGCCGTTTTTGGAAGCATCACGTAATTCCTCTTTATCAAAATTGGATGTTAGCTGCGATTCTACTGCCTTGATCTCCTCTTTTGTTCCTTCAACCCTTATGTCATATCCCGCAACATTGTTCTTTGAGATGACCTCCCTGTCAGACCGTGTATCTGAAAAATGTCCTGTCTGGGCGTATGACAACAGGTGCCATTTGCTCTTGTATCTGGTGAATTTTCTTGATTTGGCTGTATGCCTCTTACCCTTTGCAAAACTTCCGTCAGGATTACGTTTTTGATTTTGGCCATTGCCGATAGCTGTTCAGATGTGAATTTCCAAAATGGAAAACTTCTTGACCGATTTGATTTATGATTGTTGGACGAGGGGGCCATATATTCACCTTCGCCGAATAGGAACAGATTCGTTAACAATAACCAAACAAACGAACCAAATAACCATCTTGCAAACAACCAAACTAAACCATGGGATTAAGAATCCTCTGGGGACGCCTGTTTCTTTCGGTATGCTGACAAAAATTTTGAAGAATATAAGAGTATGGGTAACTCTCCTTCAACGGGCAGATTATGAAAAATCCTATTTCAACGGTGGAGTATGTCTTTTGATTGAGTACTATCAGTAAAAAGTGGCGGTTGCGAATCTATTCCGTTGTGAAAAACAAAGGGTTGTTGAGGAACCGGGATTCGCCCGGTCCGCTCAGTTTTCGTTGAGGAGGTTCTTGATCCTCAGCTTGTCAGCATCGGCGTATGCCTTGGACAGTGCGTTCTTGAGAAGGAGGTCGGGGATGTCCTCGATGATCTCCTCGTGCCAGTCGTCGGGGGCCCTCTCGAACGTGACGATGGATGCGGGTCTTCCCTCGGAGTCGAGTTCGGGTCTGACGATCTGGAGTCCGTCGAGGATCTCCGCGACGGTCCTTCCGTTGATGATGATGTCGTTCCTCGCTCCGTCTTTGGTCTCGGATCTGAAGCTGGTGGAGACTCCGGCCATCTTCATCTCGAGGACGAGGCGCTCGACGTACTCCTCCATCGCGGTGACGGAGTTCTTCCTGTACTGAATCCCCTCGGGTGCGACGGGGTCCTTCGAGTGGACATAGACGATGTCTACTAGTGCCATGGTGAAGCGAATCCACCGACTGGATAATAATGGTTGGGGGCGGACGTCTCAGCCCAGGGACGCGAGGATCTCCTCCGCCCTGTCGTCACCCTGGTCGGCGGCCATGCGCAAGTACTTGATGGCGGTGACCTCGGAGACGGGCGTCCCCCTTCCCTCGAGGAGCATCCTGCCGAGGAGGTACTGCGCGTTGGCGTTGCCCATGTCCGCGGACTCGATGAACGCCTCCAGCGCACCGGTCTCGGACCTCTCGGTGCCGATGCCCTCGGAGAGGAACAGACCCAGGCTGTAGTATGCGTCGGACTTGACGTCGTCGTCGCAGTCCGACTCCGCGGCCTGCCTGTAGTAGCTGAACGCCAGTTTGTCGGCATCCTCGGTGTGGATGCCCTCGTACAGGAACGCGAGGTTGTACGCGCAGGCTCCGTTGCCCTTCTCGGCACCCCATCTGTACCATCTCATCGCCACGTTGGGGGATCTCTCCACGCCGTATCCGTTCTCGTACATCTGTCCCAGGACGAACATCGCGGTGGTGCTTCCGGCCCTGGCGGCGCTCTCGATCCAGTGCATGGCGGAGGGGACGGAGAGTCCGATGGTGGAGCCCTCGAGGTATCTGAGACCAAGTGCCAGCATGTCCCTGGGGACGGTCACCTTGGCGGGTGAGAAGCTGTAGGACGGGACCTCCACGTCCTCGCCCTTCAGGAACGCGATGGCCTCGGGGTCGCCCCATCTGGCCGCCTCCAGGTAGAGGTGGGTGGCGATCCTGGAGGAGCGGGGGAGTCCGAGTCCGAAGGAGTACATCTCGGCGAGGGCGCGCTTGGAGGTCAGGCTGCCCTGCCTGGCTGCCTTCTTGAAGAGGCTGGCGGCGGTCTCGCAGTTCCTCTTGACGTCCAGTCCCTTTTCGTACATCAGTGCCAGGTTGGCGGTGCAGGGGTAGGACTGGTCGAGGTTCCCCTTCTGGAAGAGGACCACCGCCCCGTGGTCGTTGTGCTCCGATCCGTTGCGGTCCCTGTAGATGAGTCCGAGGTTGTTGATGGCGCGGTAGTCCCTTCCCTCGGAGGAGTTCTGGTAGTGCTCAATCGCCATTCCGCGGGACCTCTTCACTCCCAGTCCGGACTCGAGGAGGAAGGCGATCGCGGTCTCCGCGGGTCCGTAGCCCATCTCGTACGAGCGCTCGTACCACTTGTAGGCCTCCTTGTAGCTCTGGGCGACACCGTGGCCGGCCTCGTACATAGTCCCGATGAGGTAGTTGGCCACCGCGCTTCCCTTGTAGGAGGCCTTCCTGTAGAACGACAGGGCCTCCTCGAAGGACTGCTCCTCCTTGTCTCCGATGCGGAAGTCGTCACCGCGGCGTATCAGCTCCTCGGGTGACTTGGGGTCCTTCAAGCGCTTGAACATAACACACACCAGATGACGAGGCGCATTATAAGATGTTCGAAGAACGTCCACGTCTTCTGTCGAAGTCCCCTGCTGGGTCATTCAGATGGACCTCGCAATCGGGTTATATATCGGGGTGATTATGGTCCGCGCATGTCCATCTTCGACCGTGATTCCGAATACAAGGTCGTCATTCTCGTGAGGAACGACCTCAAGATGTCCAAGGGAAAGATCGCAGCCCAGTCCTGCCACGCGGCGGTGGGATGCGCACTCGCGGCTCAGAAGAAGCACCCTTCCGAATTCTCCGCCTGGAACTCCGCGGGTCAGAAGGTGGCGGCCCTCAAGGTCGATTCCGAGAGGGACCTGTTCGAGTTCAAGGCCATCGCGGAGAGGCAGGGCATCACCTGCAGCATCGTGTGCGACGCCGGAAGGACCGAGGTCGATCCCGGCACCTACACCTGTCTGGGCATCGGTCCCGAGAGGCAGTCGGTCATCGACAAGATCACCGGCGACCTCAAGATGCTCTGAAAGAATCATCATTCGAGGAGGGTGCGTGCCTTCCTCACTATGACGGACGGATCGTCCGCCGTCATGAAACCGGACATGATGCACACACCGTCGACCATGCAGTCGTGGACCTGCTGCATGTTGCCGACGTCGATCCCGCCTATGGCGTAGACGGGAATGTCGGAGTTGACCGAGATCATCCTGATCTCGTCGAATCCTCTTCCTTCGAGTCCGGGCTTGCAGGTGGTCTCGAATACGTTTCCGTATACTACGAAGTCGGCCCCCCTGTCGGAGGCATCGTATGCCTCCCTTTCCGAGTGGACCGAGACGCCGACCCTCCCGATCCCGGGCCTTCCGTTCTCCACGAGGTCGTGATAGGGGATCCACACGGTGTCCACCCCCATCTCGGAGGCGATGTCGGAGAATGTGTTGATGCAGAACTCCACACCGTTATCCTCGCAGACTGCCCTCACCTCGGAGGCAAGTGCCAGATACTCATCATGGTCGAGGTCCTTCTCGCGCAGCACGACCATGTCGGCCCCCGCCTCGACGATGAGCCTGACCTGCTCCATCAGTCCGCGGATGCACCTCTTCCTGTCGGTGACCGCGATGACCTTCATCAGTCGGACCTCACATAGTCGTTGAACACGGGCTGCAGTCCCATCGAGATGAGCGCGTCCCTGACCTCCTCCACACCCCTGGCGTCGGAGAGGTTGAACTGGCCGTCGCCCTTGTCCTTGACGTCGCTGTGTCCGCCGATCTCCGTGGAGGATCCGGCGGAGATTTTGGTGGCGCAGATGTTGACGATGCCGTCCCTGAAGCGAGGGAGCTCCCTGGTGGAGATGGTCTGCGCGGCGAACGGCATGAAGAGCCTGTATGCCATGGCGACCTGCAGGAGGTCCCTCTCGGAGACCTTCACGTCATCCTCCTCGTGGCTGCTGCAGGGCCTGAGCCTGGGCAGGGAGAAGGCGATCTCTGCGTGGGGGTATCTCCTCTGGACGTGGTACGCGTGGAGTCCGCAGCAGAACGCGTCGTTCCTCCAGTCCTCGCGAAGACCCAGCAGTGCTGCGAAGCCCACTCCCCTCATCCCTCCCCTGAGGGCCCTCTCCTGGGCGTTGAACCTGTAGGACATGATCCTCTTGGGTCCGCCGAGGTGGAACCTCGCGTAGGTCTCGGGATCGTAGGTCTCCTGGAAGACGACGACGTAGTCGGCCCCGCACTCGTGGAGGTACCTGTACTCGTCGACGTTGACGGGGTAGACCTCCATGCTGATGCTGGTGAAGTATTTCCTCGCGGTCCTCACGCACATCCCGATGTACTCGAGGTCGGAGAAGCTTCTGGACTCGCCGGTGAGGATGAGGATGTCCGTGAGCCCGGTGGCGGCGATGTTCCTCATCTCGATCTCGACCTCCTCGGGGGTCAGTCTGGCCCTGATGATGTCGTTGTCGTGGTTGAATCCGCAGTACTGGCAGCGGTTCTCGCAGTGGTTCGAGGTGTAGATCGGCGTGAACATGCAGACGGCGTTGCCGAAGTGGTCCCTGGTGACCTGCCTCGCCCTGGTGGCGATCTCCTCGAGGAAGGGGATGGCGGCGGGGGAGAGGAGGGCACCGAAATCATAAGGGTCGAGACGGTCCTTGGCGATGGCCCTGCGGACATCCGCGGCGGTGTACTCCTCGGGACGGAATCCCTTCTCGGTCTCCAGGACGGTGTCGAGGATCTCCGTGCCGATGTTCTCCATATCGGGCATGTAGTTGCATGCGTCCGTGGACGCCCTGAACGCCATGATCACTCACCGAAGAATCCCGTGAGAGGCGAAGAGGCCTCTCCCCTGTCCTTGAGGACCCTGC
>JAKSHU010000021.1 GCA_024399175.1 archaeon | reverse complement strand
CTCCCATCACGATGGTGTGGACCTCCTGTCCGCTTCTGACACGGACGGCGCTGACCTTCCTCTCGGAGGAGAACTGGATCGCGTCGAGGAGCTCGAACTCCCCTCCTCCGAATCTCTGCTCGAGGGCGGTGATGGTCCTGTTCCTGCTTCCGGTGGAGGAGATGAAGAGCCTCACGAGCCTCTCGGTGGTCTCGGGGTCGTTGCCCATGCAGTCGATGCCCTCGAAGATGAGGTTGTTGGTGGTGATGGTTCCCGTCTTGTCCATGCAGACGGTGTCCACATGGCTCATGGACTCGACCGAGTTGGAGTTCTGCAGGAGCACTCCAGAGTCGGCCATCCTCACGGCCGCGATCATGTACGTGAGGGAGATGAGGAGGAAGAGCGCGATGGGGACGATGTCGAGGACGATGACGGCCTCCTTGAGATATGAGCGGAGTCCGTGCCCCATGAGGAAGTTGAGAACGACCAGGGCGGCGAGGAAGACGAACGCGATGACCATCAGGACCTGGGTGACGGTGTTGGTCTCGGTCTGCAGGGGCGTGACCTTCTTGTTGAACTTCCTGGCCCTGGAGAGCATCTTGGCGGAGTAGGTGGCATCGCCGACCTCGGTGACCTTCACCCAGCACTCGCCGGTGACACAGTACGATCCGGAGTAGACCTTGTCCCCCGCGTGCTTCCTGATGGTGTGCGACTCCCCGGTGAGGAGGGACTCGTCCATCTCGAGGGACTTCTCCTCGAGGATGTCGCAGTCGACCTGCGCCTGGTCTCCGGGACCCATGTGGAGGATGTCGTCCATCACGATCTCCGAGCGGTCTATGATCTTCAGCTCCCCGTCACGGAGTGCGGAGACCTTGGGCCTCATGAGGACGGCGATCTTGTCGAGACGGCGCTTGGCCTTCCATTCCTGCAGGGTGGAGATGAGGACGTTGAAGATGATGACACCGGTCGCGGCGATGGCGCTGTTGTGCTCCTCGAAATAGAGAAGGGCGATTCCGAGGATGAAGAGGACGATGTTGAACGGGGTCAGAAGGTTCTTGGCGAGGATCTCGAGATAGCCTCTGCTCTGATTCTCTTCCTTGTTGTTGGCCAGTCCCTGTCCGACCCTTTGTTTGACCTCTTCCGAGGTTAGTCCCTTCTCTTGCATAAGGGGGTCTTATGTTTAATATAATATAAAAAAGGGAATCAGTCCGCCCCGGGTGGTCCCCGGGGTGCGGACCTCAGCCCTTTCTGGGCACGCTGAGGAACTCCTCCGCCCTCTCCCTGAGGACGGAGACGTCCAGCGGGTCGAACCTCTCGGAGCGGCCCTGACTGACCCAGTCGATGACGCAGACGACCTCCTTCCCCGGGTACAGCTCCCTGAGGACCAGCGCATAGGCGGTCAGCTGGATCCTGTACTCGTTGCCGTAGATGCTCTCCACGTCGGTCTTCCAGTCGTGGACCTCGATCCTGTCCTCGGACTCGGCCATCATGTCGATGGTTCCGCTGAGGGTGATCTTGGTTCCCTCGAGGGGAAGGGAGCAGTGCCTCTCGGCGTGGAGGGTCATTCCCTTCAGGCCCTCGAGGACCTTCACGACATTCTGGAGCTGCGGATAGGTCTCGAATGTCTCAGCGGGGACGGAGATGCCCTTGACCAGGAGCTCGGCGTATCTGTGCACCTCGGTTCCGTACTGCATTCCCCTTCCGCTGAACTCGTCCGCGTCGCCCTCGGGGCGGTGTCCCCTCATGTCGAAGTGCAGCAGGTCGTGGACCGCGAGGTTCTTCCTGCGCTCCCTGAACGGGGCTATCACGGGTCTCTCCACGAGCTGTGTCTCCACGGTGCTCCTGAAGGGTGCTGGCACATCGCCCTCGACCTGCATTCCCCTCTCCGTGTAGTGGGTGAAGAACTGGGTCGGGGACTTTCCCGCGATGAGGGTCACGTACTGCTGCGCACGGGATATTCCCACGAACAGGAGCCTCCTCTCCTCGCTGTAGTCGGGTTTCAGGGACTTCCTCACCACCGCGCTCTTCCAGGACTCCGCGATCTTCTTCTCGCCGCCGAACTCGACGATCTCCTTCCTGCATCTGATGCCGGTGAGGTCGCTGAAGGTGAACAGCTCCTTGGAGCTGGGGGGCAGGGGAAGGTTCCTCTGGTCCACCCTGGGTATGATGACGATGGGATATTCCAGGCCCTTCGACTTGTGCAGGGTCTGGATGGTCACGGCGTTGCACTCGGGCAGTCCGTCCACGTCGTACTTGGTGTCCTTGGCGATGTCGTTCTCGATGATGCCGATGAGGTCGGAGATGGTCAGCAGGGAGGTCCTGTGGGTGGAGGACAGCACGTGGATGATGGCCTGCGTGATGTCGTTGTCCAGTCCGTACTCGGCGAAGATGTCGGATATCAGCTGGGTGATCCTCCTCTTCTTGGAGCGGAGGCGGTTCCTCACGTTCTTGATCCACTCGGGGACGTGGTCGCGTCCCTCCGCCCTGTCGTACTCGATCATCCACCTGATCTCGTCATAGGGGTACTTCAGGTCCGCCAGGATGGGCACCAGTCCCCACATGTCCTTGTCGTTGCTCAGATATCTGAGCCATGCGAGCAGGAGCTTTCCCTCGCGGGTGGACATAATGTCGATCTCTCCCTGCAGGAAGGCGGGGATGCCGCGCTCGCGGCAGGCGTCGTACACGGTGCGGCACGCCTCGGTGGTCCTGCAGAGCACGGCGATGTCCCTGTACTCCGGGGCCCTGGGGGCCTCCGCGCCCTTGTCCCAGACGCGGTACTTTCCCGAGAGGCGGTAGCTGTCGATGCGTCTGAGCACCTCCTCGATCTCACCTTCTTTGGTCTCGCACTTGACGCACTCGAAGGCGGTGTCCTTCCCGATCTCGGTGCGCTTCGACCTGATGTAGGTGATCTGCTTCTCCAGCTCCGCGGTGTCGATGACCTCCTTCTGGGTGCCGGGGATTTTCAGGCTCTCGTACGCCCTGTCGATGATGAGCTGCGAGCTGCGGTAGTTCTCGTCCAGCGGGAGCTTCACGGTCTCGGGGATGGAGAATCCCACGCGGACCTTGTCGTCATTGAGGAACCTCCTCAGCTCCACGACGCGGGCCTCGAACCTGGTGATGTTCTCGATGGAGACGAACCTGAACCCGTAGATTCCCTGCTTCCAGTCCCCGACGACGCAGAGGTTGGGCTCCTTCAGGACCATCAGGGAGATCATCAGCTGGTTGCTGTTGGTGTCCTGGAACTCGTCCACGATGAGGTATCTGGTGGCGGCCCTCTCGCGTGCGGAGTCGTCGCTGTAGAGGATGATGAAGGCGAAGCTGGCCACCAGACCGAAGGTCAGATGGTCGTCCGCCACGCTGCTGCGGATGAACTCGTAGTAGATGTCGTGGATCAGGTCGAGCAGCACGGTGCGGTCGTCATTGGCGGCACGGTCCAGCATCAGGGGCACGGGGTTCTTGCAGTTGAGGTCGAAACCCTCCGCGCTGGGTATGTCCCTGTACTTCTTCAGGGCGTCCTTGCCCAGTCCCTCGAATCCCTCCATGAGCTCGCGCAGGGCGGGGATGTCCCCCACCAGGTCCCTTCCGTCGTTGCCTCCGAACCAGGGCCTCCTTCCCTCGGGAGTCTGCCTGAGGGGCAGGATCCCGCGGGCCATCAGACGGTTGAGCAGGTTGTACACTTCGGAGGGTGCCTCCGCGGCGATGGCGGCCACGTCACCGAATTCCGCGCCCCTCTCGGCGAGGAAGCGGTCCATGAACCTCTCGAAGTAGATCCTGTTGATGCTCTCGTTCTCCACGATGTCCGCACCGCGGGTGAGTCCCTCCTCAAGGCCGAAGAACCTGCTGATGTAGGCGGGTGCCTGCTTGACGATGGACAGGCAGAACGAGTCGAAGGTGCCGATGTTCACCTGCTTGGCGATCCCCGAGAGCCTCTCGAACTCCCTCCTGTCGATGTCCCCGCTCTCGAGCATCCCTGCCAGGGTGCCCTGCACCCTCTCCTTCATCTCGGAGGCGGCGTTCTTGGTGAATGTCAGCATGACAAGGTCCTTGGGGTTGAAGTCCCTCTTCCTGATGATGTTGATGCATCTGGTGACCACCGTGTGGGTCTTTCCTGTTCCGGGACCCGCGTCCACCACGATCATTCCCTCGAGGGTGTCCGCGATCCTCTGCTGTGAGTCGTTGAGTGTCATTCGTCTTCCTCCTCGAGGTCCTCGGCGAGGTCGGCCTTCATGCAGGCCTTGAAGTAGCTGCATTTGCGGCAGGGCATGTTCCCTTTCCTGAGCTGGTCCATGGGGATGCACATCTCCTCCGCCGCCGTGCGGCGGTCCTCCGCCACCTGCCTGACGAACGCCTCCATGCTGTCCCAGGGGATCACGACACGGCCGTCCGAGTCGAGGAGGTACGGGAGCTTGACGCAGTCCGCGGCCTTCTTCAGGAGTCCCGCGCAGGCCTCCGAGTTCTTCTTGAGGTTCTTCAGACCCAGCGCGTTCATCATCATCGTCACGTTGGACGGGGAGTCGAACGGTCCCGTGTGGAAGATGTCCATCAGCAGCGGGGACACCTCGTCCCATCTGGCGAGCAGGTCGGCGTACTTCTGGACGCCCTGGATGGACGACCTCAGCACCCCGTTCTCACCGAAGGCGAGGACGTCCAGTCCCTCGTGGCGCAGGACCACGGTCCTGACGTTCCTCCTGATGTCGAAGTCCTCCGACACGGAGCTGATGTCGTTGTCCCCGATGAACAGCAGGTCGAAGCTGCAGTCGCCGGACCTGTTGGCACCGAGGACGCTCAGGTACACCAGCGCCTGGAACTCGGAGAGTCCCTTTCCCCTGCGGGTGAATCCCTTCAGGATCTCGGCGGGCTCCTTCGCCTTGCCGGTCTTGTAGTCCACGATGCTGTTCTCGTGGCACACGTCGAACTTGGCGTAGAGGGGACCGTCGGTGGACATCTCGGACTCGGTCAGGCTGCTGCACATGGAGAGTCCCTCCTCCTGCATGAAGATGTTCGGATACTTCCTGGCGGAGAGGTCGTCCTTCAGGGGGACGATGTCCGGGCGGATCAGGTCCACGTACCTCACGATGTTGTTGATGTACACCCTGAACCTGCTGGTGTCGAGCTCCCTCTGGCACTCGTTGGACATTCCCGCGTACATACCCTCCAGGGCGGACACGTAGTGGTCCAGTCCCCGCTGCCTCACGATGTCGGGATAGCAGTAGTAGAACTCCGCGAACTCGTGGAGGCAGTTTCCGAACACGGTGTACTCGTTGTCCTCGCCGGGGAGGAGCTTGCTGAACAGGAACTTGATCGGGCAGTCGGAGTAGGCGTTGTAGGCGGACTTGGAGAACCTCCATCCCCTGTCGGAGGTGAAGTCCCCCGCGGACCCGCGCATCGGGGGCTCCCTGGGCTCCACCCTGAACCAGGATCCGGTGACGTACTCGGTGCAGATGTCCCTGAAGGAGCTGACCGCACGCGGCCTCCCCGCCATCTGGTACATCGTCTGGAACGTTGCACAGGGGGCGGTCTCCTTGCCCTTGGTGACGGGCTTGACCGCGTAGAGGCGGGAGGTTCCCTGCTGGAGCAGGATGCCCAGCCTGAACGCGTTGTCCTCGTCGAGCCTCTGCTTGTCTACGTAGTCCTTGCCGTTGGCGGACTGCTCCCAGGACTCGTCCAGTCCGACGTAGATCACGAAGGGCCTGTCCACGTAGACGGAGTTCCTGCAGTCGGCGATGAGGACTCCCTTCCTCTCATCCTCAGGGACCTGCTCGTTGTGCTTCAGGTCGGAGATGTTGTTGACGGCGTAGGTGAGCCTGCTGACGAGCCTCGTCGTGATCTTCTCGGACCTGAGGTGCATGTTCTCCAGCAGGATCTCGACGGAGGCCTTGATGGGAGCATCCTGGAAGAGGGCCTCGCACGCATAGGCGAAGTCCACCTCGCGTATGTGCTCCATAGTGTCCATCAGCCTGCGGGTGACGGGGTCCACGGGCTCCTCCAGGGGTGCCCTGCAGAGGAGGTACCTGTCCATCTCCGGTCTCAGCTCGCCGTGCCTGTTGGTGTTGTGTCCCGCCTGGTAGGTGGAGAAGAGCTCGCGGACGTCGGCCACCCTGAGCGTCCTGTAGTCGAGGGCGAGGGTGATGAAGAGGAGGTAGTCCCTGATCTGGGCGAGGTCCTTCATGTCGAGGTCGTTCTTGAACGGGATGTGCTTCCTGTAGAGGGCGGCCCTGACCGCGTCAGCGATGGATCCGCCCGCGTCGAGCACGATGGCGGTGTCATTGCGGGTCTCGGGCTCGCTGCGGTCCACGATGCTGCCGGCGGTCTGCCTGTCGTTGCCGATGGCATGTATGACTGGGATCTCGTAGTCCTCGTCGGTGAACGCGTCGATCTCGTCGAAGTCCGGCGGGAGGAAGTGCTTGTCGAGGTCGTTGAAGAGTTCGATGCCCACCACGGCCACCCTCTTCCCGAGAAGGAACGACCTGTAGAGGACGGGGTTGTAGATGTCCATCACCTTGGTGCTGGTGGGAAGCTCCCTGAAGTGCTGGAAGAGCTCCCTGGACTTCCTGGTGTAGAGGTACTTCTCCACATCGGCCGTGTACCTCCTGATGTCCTTGATGTTCTGGACCTCGCTGTGGATGTAGCGGAAGTCGAATCCCGTGTCCCTCTCGAGCCTGTCGATGAGCTCGAGCTCGGTCAGGACCTTCCCGTCGAGGACGACGGTCTGCACCATGCCCGCGATGGTCTGCGGGGTGAACGCGAATCCGTCCAGCTTGCATCTGTTAATCATGTTGTTGAGGGCGGTGGCGAGGGGCGCGTCGCAGGTTATGACGTAGTCGTAGTCGCGCACCTCCTCGTAGATCTCGTCGATGGTCTTCGCCTTGCGCATGCTCACTCCCCCTCATCGTTCTCTTCGGAGGTGCGGAAGAAGTCGATCCTCTCGTTGATGGAGGCGTTGCAGTACGGGCAGTAGGTGACCGTCGTCTCCACGTCCTCGGGGATCAGGAAGACGCTCCCCTCGTGACGGCAGGCGTTCCCGGACTCCCCGGGGAGGTGGATGCAGCCTCTGGAGTAGCGTGCCCCGTGGTAGGCCACCAGTGCCGCCATCTCCCTGCAGCAGCACACGACCACATCGTTGTTGTGCACGACGAGCATCCCCCTGCACTGTCCGTATCCTGTCAGGAGCATGAACCTCTCGTCGTTGAGCTTCCTGACCGCCCTCTCGTAGTATGTGAACTGGAGGTCGTCCTTGACGTTCTCGGGGATCATCTGCGACAGGGTGCGGAGCTCCTCCACCTCCCTGGGCGATGGGCTGCGGTCCAGCCTCTTGAGGTACATCCTCGACAGCTTATCCTCCGAGGCCTTCTCGACCTTCTTCTCGAACTTGTTGTCTGTCATTTTCTTCTCAGTCCTTCAAAAGTTTGTGGTTGAAATTAATATGTATTCTTACTTTGTAAGAATACATAGTGTCCGAGGTTCCCTGCGGGAGAAAGCCTTTCTGTTCGTTTCTGTGAAGAATGGAAATCACTCCCCGTCCTCGAGCTGCTTCCTGAGGTCGACCACCCTCTTCTGGAGGATGAGGACCTGCGAGTCGGACTCGCGGCAGTGCTTGGTGAGTTCCATGACGTTCAGAAGCAGGATCTGGCTCTTCAGCTCCCTGTTCTCGGATTTGAGGTTGCCGTTGTTGATCGCGAGCATCTTGGCCTCGTTCCTCATCTCGGCGAGCTTTCCCGCCGTGACCGAGACGCGGGTGGCGTCGCAGTTGACCAGTCTGTCGGGATTGTCCGCGATGGCCTTGTAGTACGATACGTCCTTCTCGGCCTTCCTGAGACGCTCCTCGAGGTCCTGGATGTATCTCTGGCGGGAGTCGCAGAGCCTCTCGAGCTCCTCGACCCTCTCCTCCAGGGGATCCTTCCTCTCGACTGTCTGGGTCATCTTGATGAGCTGTGCGTTGCGCTCCATCTGGAGGAAGCGTTTGGACACCTCCAGGTTGTTGCGGACGACCGGGTCGGTCTCCAGCTGCATCTGCGAGTCGATGTCCCTGATCTTGGCGTCGAGGTCCCTGATGATGTCCTCGGGATCCTCCGCCTCGCCCTCCTTCTCGTCAAGCTCGTGCTCCAGTTCCGCGATCTCGGAACGGAGCATCGACATCATGCCCTTCAGACCTCTGATGAAATCCTCGTCGGTCGATGCGGACATCTGTTCCTCCAGGTCCTCGATACGGCGCTTGCGCTCCTCTATGAGCCACTGTATCTCCTGGGCCGAACCACTGCTTCCGCTGGGCATCGACGGTTCCATTGCAAGGATGCTATAAAAGGACCAGCCTGTTATGGTTCGGGCCCGTGACCCGCTGACGCATCACCGACTGCAGCACATTCATTTCATCATGGGTGTCCTCATCGACAGACGGTGATGTCCAGAACCGATCAGTTTACCGCACAACCATTCTATATACAGCCTGTAACATCACGCGCCCATGACCAATCGCACCAATGCAGCACTGGTGGCCGTGATGGCCCTTGTGCTGCTCTCGACCGCATCGGTGATCCTCGTCGCGGACGATTCCTCCGCCGAGCTCCCGATCTACCACGTCGAGCCCGGGGTCGACGGACTCCAGGTGAAGGCGGGCTCCACCGCCACGTTCGACGTGCTCATCACGAACAGCAACGCGTTCCTCGACCATGACATCTCCGACGACATCGTCCTGAGCATGGTCGCCAGCGTCCGCGACGGAGCCGGAAACGCCACCTCGGACATCACGGCCTCCGTGGCCATCAGGGACAGGACCGGATCCAGCGTGGTCCTGGAGGGACCGGGGTCCGCTGACTTCATCGTCGCCCTGAAGGCGGGCGTGTCCGTCGACAGCGGGGACTACACAGTGGTCTGCACCATCAGCGCCGTCAGGCTCAGCGGCGAGTCCCTCGGGGACCCCCTGACCGTCAGCCATGCCGTGCACCTCCTCTCCGACACCTCCTCGTCCGCCTACTACAACAAGTTCCTGGGTCTGTTCCCCAACGAGATGGACGGAATGTTTGGTGAGGTCTGGTTCACCGCTCTCGCGACCTTCCTCATCATCCTGCTCATCGGAGTGGTGGCCTCGTTCATCATCTCCCCCGTCATCAGCATCCTGATGACCACCAAGAGCAGCTCCGACAGGAAGATCCTCAGGAGGTCCATGTTCATCGCGCTGTGCTTCGCGTCCGCCGTGTTCGGACTCTCCAGGGCGCTCTGCGTCATCGGACTCTCCAACGGCGAGGCGGCGTTCATGGACACCCTGTGCAACCTGATCTACATCCTCATCATCGTGTACGTCGTGTGGAAGATCTACGGAGCTATCCTTGACCGCGTCTCCGAGAGGATCGAGGCCCGCGACAGCAGGGACGCCCTCGACAACTTCCTCTCCTTCAAGCCCCTGTTCCTCTATCTCGGAAAGATCGTCCTCGCGCTCGCCACCGTGTTCTCCGTGATGGGAATGTTCGGATTCGACATGGCCGCGATCATCACCTCCGCGGGACTCATCACCCTGGGAATCACCTTCGGTGCCCAGCACATCCTGTCGCAGTTCTTCGCCGGACTGCTCCTCCTGACCACCAGGCCCTTCAAGAAGGGAGACCTGATCCAGATCGGATCCGATGTCGTCTACAGGGTCCGCAAGGTCAACGTCATGAGCACCGAGCTCGAGAACTGGGACAACTCCGATGTGACCATCGTCCCCAACAACACCCTCACAAGCTCCAACGTGAAAAACATCACCCGTGACACCCTCCGCACCAAGGCGTACATCTACGTCGGTGTCGGATACGGCGTCGACCTGGACCAGGCCAGGGCCCTGATGGTCGAGGCCGCGCAGGAGAACGCCCACGTCATCCAGGACGGAACCGCAGCGGGACCCTCTACCAGGATCATGGACTTCGAGGACTCCAACATCCTCCTCAGGCTGTGCGTGTGGGTCGACGACTACAACGTCGCACTCGGTGTCGCAGGCGAGATCAGGGACGCGATGTACAAGAGGTTCAACGCCGCGGGCGTCAGCATCGACTACCCCCAGGTCGTCCTCCACAAGGCCGACGAGAAGGACGACTGAGTCCGTTCGTCAAAACAACTTACTCCGGCTCTGGCCGGAGCACTTTTGATCAATTCAGAACAGGGTGGTCTGCGAGAACAGGTTCCTGGAGATCCTCTCCGGGACCTCCACCCACATGTGCGCGTCCTCCACCCTGGGCATCCTCGCGGGTATGGGAAGTCTCCTGACGTTCGCGAGATCATAGGCGTAGCAGGTCCCTCCCTCGTGATAGGGGGCGATGGGCGTGTTCCTGAACGGACCGACCTGGTGCCACCTTACGAACTCCTCGTAGGTGATCGCCCTGATGCCGGTGATCTCCGCCGTGCCGTGGATCCTGAAGGTCGAGGAGTCCACCAGGGCGACGGTGCCTCTCCTGTCCGTGGGGTGCAGGCGGGCGTCGAAGGTGGTCCTGCCGTCGAGTATCTCGTCGAGGTAGAGCTTCATCATCAGCAGACCCTGCATGGTCACCGGATGTCCCTGCCCTATGATAAAACCGTCCGTGCAACGGTTATAAACGGAGGACTGATTCCCTGTCGCATGTGCGCACTTCCCCAGTTCGTCGTAGACATCATGGCATCCTGCGTGGGATGCAGGAGATGCGAGAAGGTCTGTCCCTCACACCAGCACGGCGGATGCAGTCCGTGGCTGTCGATGATCGCTAAGGATCCGAACACCGTCAGCTGCATAGGGTGCGGGAAGTGTTCGGAGGTGTGCAGGCACACCAACCCCAAACGTGCGATGATGTACCTCAAGGCGGAGAAGCTGGGTCTGCAGGTCCCGGATGTCTTCACCAGGCACGGGTTCGTCCTTCCTCCTGCATCCGACGAGTGGAGGGAGGGGCTCCTCGAGATGAAGAGGGGGGACGACGTCTACCTGATCCCGGGATGCATCGTCAACGGGAAGCTGCCTTACCTGAAGTACGCGGCCCACAGGGCGTTTGAGGTCCTGGGCGTGGGGATGTCGGAGCTTCCGGGGAACACCTGCTGCATGTATCCCCTCCCCCTCCGTTCGATGGGGGAGTGCGAGAGGGACTCGTACAAGTACAGGATGAGGGCGAACGCGAAGGGAAGGGACATGGTCACCCTCTGCTCGGGATGCACCATCGAGCTGGGACTGTCCGCCGTGCACGCGCCCAACATCTGCACCTACCTCTCGAAGTACCTCGACAGGATCAGGGCTCTGCCCGGCGTCGACCTGCGCGTGGCCATCGAGCCCGGCTGTGCGTCCGAGAGGTACATGAGCGACTTCGAGGCCATCGTCAGGGCCACCGGTGCGACACCCATCGGCAACAAGTACGGATGCTGCGGAAAGGCCATCGAGGGCATCAACTCGAAGCTGATGGCCGAGAGACAGGCGGAGTGCCAGGGTGCCGACGCGATCATCCTTGGATGTCCAAACTGCCAGGTCTTCTACGACAACGTCCCCGACGGGATCCCGGTGCTGAACCTGGCCGAGCTCATCGCCCTGGCCGCCGGCGACAGGGAGACTCAGAGGTTCCACAGGCTGAAGCTGCGCGAGTGAAAAACTTTTTAACCGTGGGAGGATGGCGGACAGCATGTCAGACAGGATTTTCGTGGTAGAGACCATCAGCGACGGAGCCGAGGGCCACCCTTATGACGAGGTCCTGTCGATAGGGGTCTGCTCCGTCGACCTCGAGACCGGTGACGTCCAGTCCGTCTACGACGCGGTCATACAGATGGAGCCCAAGTACGTGGGGAAGCTGAAGCTTGACTACGCGGAACAGCACGGACTCGACGTGTCCCAGCTGTACAACGGCGTTCCCGTGGAGCAGGTCGTGAAGGAGTTCAAGGCGATTATCAACGGCCAGTACGTGACCAGCTACGACATCCGCCAGGAGTTCACCAAGTACCTCATCAACACGCCATGGGACATAACCCTCGAGGCGCACGTGCTGCCCTCGATCATGAACCGTCAGCCCATCAGTTTCAGGTGCAAGAAGCCCGAGGACGAGCCCGACATCATCCGCAAGGCGTACAACAAGATGTTCAAGAGGAAGGACCCAGCCAACGTCGGCAAGGACAGGGGCGCGCTGGCCCTGGCACAGATGGCCTCCTACATCATGATTAACCTGTACGAGCGCGAGAAGTACCGCGTCCCCCAGTGAGTCCTCAGGACCTCAGTTTCCGGAGCTGCTCGTCCGAGAGCTCGATTCTCTTCTTGTAGAAAAGTGCCAGCACGCGCTTCGCCGCATCGGCGTCACCGAGTGTGAACGCACGCATGTACCAGTGCGCCGCGGCCTTCGCCTTGTCCTTCCCGTAGAGGTCCTTCTCGAATCCCTGTGCCAGTGCCAGACATGCGGGGATGCTTCCTAGCTCGGCGTTGAGGCGGTAGGTCGTGAACGCCCTCCTTCCGCGGGGGTCGGTGACGGTCGACATGTCGAGACGGGCGCGGGCCTCCTCCGACCCTTTCTCCGCGGCATCGCGCAGGAGCACGGCGGCATCGGAGTATCCGAACGTCCTGGTGTCCTTCAGGTAGGTCTCCGCCAGGTCGGTCATGGCCTTCACGTTGCCCATCCTCACCGCGGTCTTCAGCCACTTCACGCCGAGGTCGACGTTCCGGAAGAATCCCTCGTCCCCGTTGAGGAAGTGCAGTCCGATCTCGCGGGGAAGCTCCGGGTCGGTGGGGCTCCTTCCCGTGGAGTATCTCGCCACGATGTCGTGGTCCTCCGACTTCTCCGCCTCTGGCGTCAGGTCGATGACGACCTCGGGGGCCTCGTACTCCTCGGAGGTGAACGCGCGTGACATCGTCGCACCTCAGGCGAGACGGAGGGGGATCTCCCGACCCTCGGCCAGCATCTTCATGCCCAGCAGGCAGTTGTAGATCATGTCCCTCACGGCGGTGCGGTAGTAGAATGCCATGTGGTGGGTGATGATCACGTTGTCCATCCTCCTCAGAACACCTATGTGGTGGTCCTCGAGGTCCATGTCCGTGCAGTCGTTGTAGTAGAGTCCGAACTCGTCCTCCACCACGTCGAGGAAGGCATATCCCAGATGTCCGTTACGGAGGGACTCGATGAGGGCCTTGGTGTCCACCAGGGGCCCCCTCGCGGTGTTGACGAGGATGGATCCCGGCCTCATCATCGCGAGCCTCTCCGAGTCGATGACGTGCTTCGTCTCGCCGTTGAGCTCCAGGTGCAGGCTGACCACGTCGCTCCTCTCCAGGAGCTCCTCGAGGCTGACGTGTTCCGCATATCTGTCGGCCTCCTCGTTCCGGGTGCGGTTCGCGTAGAGGAGCCTGCATCCGAATCCCGACAGGTCCCTGAGCACGGACCTGCCGATCCTTCCGGCCCCGATGACGCCGACGCACATGTCACCCAGCTTACTGGCCAGCTGTCCCTCGAGGGTGAAGTCGTTGCGCATGGTGGCGGACATGATGCCCTTCATCCTGCGAACCGCCATCAGGATGCCCATGACCGTGTACTCCGCCACGCCCTCGGGGTCGTAGGTGATGTGGTTGACCGCCATCCCGATCTCGCGGGCGTGCTCCAGGTCGATGTGGTCGTAGCCGATGGTCCTGGTGGATATCATCCTGACACCGAGCTCCTTCAGTCTGTCGAGCATCGGTGCGGTGATGGGGGTGGTGATGACCGAGACGAAGTCCGCGCCGGCGGCCAGGTCGCAGTTCTCCAGGGTGGGGGACTCCTCGGTGAATCCCAGTTCCATCCCGAACTCGCGGGTGTATCTCTGGAAGAACTCCTCCTCGTCGAACCTGCGGTAGTTGTAGTCGAACTCCTTCATGGTCGGGAGATGGCATCCGGTCCGTATAACGCTTCCGTGTGCGGAAATGTTGACGTCGTCATCATAATATCACAGATTGGATGGATAATCGAACATGTTCGTGTCTCATAACATATCACGTAAGTTGGATTCATGGTTATGGTCTCAGAGCACGGCTTCGAGTACGAGTTCCTGAAGGGGACGTTCTTCACATGCTCGGTGTGCAACTATGCATGGAGGTCGCGCATCGAGGGCGCCGCGCCTAGGTCCTGCCCCGGATGCGGAAGCCGGCTGTGGAAGGACAGCCACACCCATGTGTGCGCCAGGTGCGGTCACGAGTGGACCACGTCGAGGAGACACGCGAAGAAGTGTCCATCCTGCCAGTCCGTCAAGTGGAACGGCGAGGGGGACGTCCCGCCGGGATGCACCCTGGACGAGTCCGACAGGAGGGCGGTCCTGGACAGGTATCGCTCCGGTCACGGCGCGGTGAGGATATCCCGCGAGCTGGACATGACCTTCAGCGACGTGTTCGATGCCATACGTGAGGACGATCCCGAGGGAGAGGTCCTTCTCTGACCGATAGGAATATAACACGAGGCGCAATGTTCCATGTGTTGTCAATGACAATGCCACTGTGGCCTAGCGGTATGGCACTTGACTTGTAATCAAGCGGTCGGGGGTTCAAATCCCTCCAGTGGCTCT